>CAZYPV010000045.1:0-6189 GCA_964649515.1 uncultured Comamonadaceae bacterium
AATGGCTTCGCCGGTTGAGGTCGCTTCGCTCGGGTTGAGGTCGCTTCGCTCGGGTGTAGTTCGCTGGTACTTTGTGGAAGGCTTCGCCTTTGGGGTCGCTTTGCTTGGGTTTAGACGCTCGCGCGGGTTGTGAGGGATAGGACAAGAAACAAAAATTCAATTTGCTACCGAGTCATTTAGGTGCCGATTAAATGAGCTTACTTTAGTATTACTAAAGCGGATATTCATTTCATGAAATCAAAACTCCCGGTATTCCTAGAAGGGGAATTTCCGTGAAGTTTTTTGGGTCAATGCTGCCCGCTACAAAAACGTACTTTTTGTCGGCCATCACCCCATTTTCATAAAAACTCACCCAATACTGATTGCTCAAGGCGAAAACGTCCTCAATGATGGGCTCCACTTGGCGGTAGCTTTTCCCAGGAACCACGTCCAAAAAATGACGCAACTCAGAGGTGTTCACTTTCTCTCCATTCAACTCTCCATAACCTCTGCTACTCACTAGAACCCCTTCCAAGTCTTGCTCCTTGAGGTTGATGAAATAGACGTTGTACACGGTTTCATTCAGTTCATTCAGCTCAGGTACCACGGCCATTGCAATGTCTTTCACCACTGGTGGATTGATGTCTTTTTTCATGCTCGCAAAGGTAAAAGAAGAAATGGTAGCTCTGGTGAATTTCAAGGAGGGAAAGACCTTTTATTGGTATTCCAACCACCAAAATAGATCTTCTGGCAATCGCTGGATCCGTTGGTCTGAACGATCATGTCCTAACCTCACAATGATGCGGTTTTTAGCGGGCTGACAAATAATGTACTGCCCACGCATTCCAATGCACATAAAGATTTCCTCACCTTCATGCTCTCCCAACCACCACTGATAGCCATAGTGATTGGCGGGATCTCCATTTTTGTCAGGAATACCACAGGGGTTCAAACTGGCTCGAATGAATCGTTCAGACAAAAGGGTTTCATCATCCCATCGTCCGCTGTCCAAATAGAGTTTTCCAATACGCGCGAAATCTCGAGCACTGGCATAAAAGGCCGAGAATGCTTTTTCCATGCCTTCTTCCTCATCCAAGCCCCAAAATGCAGGATGCTCTGCCCCAATTTTGCTCCAAATGTGCGCTGAGAAATAATCGCTTAGTCGTTGCCCCGTTTCTTGTTCGAGAATTTCACTCAAAATCACGGTGTTTCCGCCTTGGTATTCCCAAAGTGTGCCTGGTGCTTGCTCCACCAAATACTCTTGAGTGATTTCCACGAGGTTGTCGCTGAAGTAAGACTTTGCTTGATAACCAAAGGGATTGGTGTAACTTTCTCCAAAGGGAATACCGCTGCACATTTGAAGTAAATGCTCCAATGTGAGCTGGTCGTTGAGGCCACCTTGAAACCGAGGAAGATATTTTCCCGCGGGGTCGCTAGCTGAAAGCACTCCTTGATCTTCAGCAACACCAAAAGCCATGGCAGTGAAGGTTTTGGCCATGCTGAAAGAATTGCTCAAGACGTCAACACCTCCATCCAACCAATACTGCTCAAAAACAAGGCTGTCGTTTTCAATGACGAGATAGGCGGTGCTCCTATATTTTTCGTGCTTGGCCAAGAGGGCGTCAGATAATCCTTCTTGCTTGTAATGAATGCTTTTGGGCCATGCTCGTCCTTCACCGTTTTTCACTTCCCGCACTTGGCTAAATTGCAAATCATCGATGTCCGGCTTGTTGAGCCCACGAAAGTACGTTTGAGGGAGTCCTTCAAGGATGTGTCCGTTGCCCGTAAACTCAAGTGAGACGTAGAGTACGATGAAAATGAGGAGCACAAATAGGAAAGTGCGTTGGAGTCGCTTCATGCCGGTAAAATAAGAAACCTTTTGGCAATATTCACGTACAAGGAAGCATGAAATTCTACTTGGCATTCGGACTTTTTTTCGCTTCCCTTTTTCACCTTACTGCTCAAGATGTGATGAAAAGTGCACAGGACTTGTACGAGCATGCTCAATACCGAGAAGTACTAAGCGTGCTCCAAGGAACGGAAGTCCCCGAAGAGCTGTTTTTAATGGCCGACGCTTATCACAAAATGGAGATGCTGGATTCTGCACTAACGTACTATTACATGGCAGAAGATGGGGGATATGCCGAAGAGCATTTATTCTTGCACCGAGGAATTTGTCAAACGAGTTTGGAGCTCACTCAAGGGGCAGAAGATGATTTGCTGACCTATTACGTCAATGCTCCGGACGACGAGCGGGTGCACTACTATCTTGCAGCCGTTGATTACATCGATCACAACCTGAGAGAGGCCCTTTTTCATTTGGACAAAGCCATTTCCATCAACCCCAACTACATGGAGGCGCATTACCTTAAAGCGGCTGTCTTTATGGAGCAGAACAAGATGATATCAGCCCTAGAGACCTTCGAATTTTGCACCAAAATGAACCCTGAATTTACTAGGAGCAAACTCAATGTAGCCATCACGCATTACGAAATGATGCACTACGAAGAAGCCGAAACCATCTTGAAAGAGGTGATTTCTTCTGATGAAAACTTGAAAGCTGAGGCGCTCTTTTACTTGGGAAATGTGCACTATGCTCTCCATCAATCAGCAACAGCTTGCGACTTTTGGAAACAGGCAGAACAATTGGGAGATGGATATGCGGCAGACCAAGTGCTTCAGATTTGCGTCAAGGGCAACAAACGCATGGTGAAAAGAAAAACAACGGCGTCTTTCTAGTCACGCTCCTCTAGGCCAATTCGAAATCGAAAACGTTTTGAAGGTTGAGCAAGAGTTTTGCTTTTACCTCAGTTTCATCTACTGTTTTGCCCAATTCCTTTTCAATGGAGGTCACGGCTTTATCATCAATCCCACAAGGAACGATGAGGTCAAAATAGCTTAAATCGGTATTCACGTTAAGCGCAAAGCCATGCATGGTTACCCAGCGACTGCATTTTACCCCGAGGGCTGCAATTTTCCGTGCTTTTTCAGGGTTTTGTCCATCCACCCAAACTCCGGTTAAACCTTCCACGCGCTCGCCCACAATTCCATAATCAGCTATGGTGAGTATGATGGCTTCCTCGAGATAACGAAGGTACTTGTGAATGTCGGTAAAGAAATGATCCAAATCAAAGATGGGGTAGCCTACGATTTGTCCCGGACCATGATAGGTGATGTCTCCACCACGGTTGATTTTATAGTACGTAGCATTGCGTTGCTGAAGGGTGGTTTCATCGGCCAAGAGGTTTTCTTCTACACCGCTTTTTCCCAAAGTAAATACGGGAGGATGCTCCACAAAAAGGAGGTGGTTTTCCGTTATTTTAGCCGCTTCAGGATGGTTCCTGTTGAAGATTTTCTCATCAACGATGCCTTTGAAGAGTTCTTCTTGGTAGTCCCAACAGGCTTTGTAATCCATGGGACCTAAATCTCGGTACTTTACGATGGGAGTGTTCATCTTTTGGCAAGCTCTCCTTTGAGGTGATCAATGGCTTCGATGATAACTGGGTCGGTGCCGTTTTTTTCAGCCAACAACAAAGAGAGCCAATCACCGAGGTGAATTAAGCTCATCACTTGTTCTAAACGGCTGCTTCCAAAGGCGGCTGCGTGGCTCACTTTCGCATCCTTTTTGGCAATCCATTCTTCGCTGATGTCCATGCGCATCCTACTTCTTTCATGGTCGAATCTTGTTTTGAGGAAGATCACTTGGTAGCAATTGCTCCCAGCTTCCCAACCCACCATTTCGTTGTGGTTGAGCTCCGGAAATACATGATGCCAACAAAGCAGTTTGCTGTTTTCATTCAGTTGTTGACGCCAACGAATGGCAACACCTTCAAAGGCGCGTTCACTGTAGATGATGGGAATGCGGTTTCCGTTTTCTTCACAAAGCTGGGCTGCGAGGTCAATAATGTCGGCTTGCTGCTGAGCAAGGAATCCACTCAATTCCGACAGCCCTGCGATCCAATTTTCGCCAATGATGCCAAAATGCACCAAAAGGAAGAGCTGCTGAACAAAGGAATAGCCAAATTGTGAACGGGGCGGGTGACCTCCAGGTATAACAATGTGGGCGAGCTGGTGCTTTTGGCATAATTCGAGCACTTCACCTCCAGAGGTAATGGCCGCTACTACGGCTCCAGCTTGGAGTCCGGCCTTCATTGCTGCTAGGGTTTCTTCGGTGTTGCCCGAATAGCTGCTCACGATAATCAAGGTGTGCTGATCTACAAATGCCGGAAGCACATAATCGTTGTTGATGTAAAAGGGTACCCGAGCCTCTTCTTCCAACAATTGCGCTACCACTTTCCCCCCAATTCCTGAGCCTCCAAGCCCAGTAATAAGTACATTCCTGATTTCTGAGGAAGATTTCGACAGGGTGGCTGTACGACCAATTTGGTAAGCATCAGCAAGTTGTGCGGGAAATTCTTGAATGAGCTGGCGCATCATAGCGGTGAAAGTTTGAGTGCTAAGTTAGGCCTTTCACAACAATGCGAAAAGGAATTTTACCTAACGAATTAAGGTAACATGGCCAGAGAGTTCTCGTTCTTCGAAAAGTTGGGTTTCTCGAAGTACAAGGCGATAGGTGTAAACGCCGTCTTCAGCAAAGTGTTCACCTCCCTTCACATTGCCGTTCCATCCCTCACCTGGGGTTTCGCTGGCAAAAATCACTTCGCCCCAACGATTATATATTTCAAAGCGGTAATCGCTTACATCAATATCATTCAAAACAGGAACAAATACTTCGTTCACCCCATCACCATCTGGGGTAAAAGCATTGGGTACATGAATGAGAATAACTTGTTCTACGGGGATCACAATTTGAGTGCTATCCACACATCCATATTCGTTTTCTACCCACAATTCAAATGCATAATTTCCCGGTTCGAGAAAACTATAGTCAATGCTCTCACTGTCGAACGATTGTCCATTTGGAAGGGTAAATATTTGATCTACAGAGCCTTCACTGGTGTTGGTGATGCTCACTTCAGGAAATAACATGGTGATGTTTTCCGAGGAGAGGGTGTAGGTGGCTGTTGGACTGGGAAAAAGCTCAATGGCATTTTGAATAAGGGTGTCGGAAAAGCATCCTTCGGGCGTTCCAACGGTGAGCGAAAGGTCGTACATGCCCGGGTCTTGGGGATTGAAACTGGCGGTATTCATTCCACTAATGAAAGTGCCATTTACGGTCCACTCCCAACTCACAACGGTGCTTCCCGCAGCCGTTGATAGGTCTTCAAATTCCACAGTAGATAAGTTGCAACCAATGCTTTCACTCTGGGTGAAGTCAATGATGGGCGCTGCAAATACGGTGAAGGTGTCGCTGGTGCTCGCATCACAACCGTGATTACTTAGCACGTTTAAAGTGATATCGACGTCTCCAGGGTTGTTGAACGTTCCAAGATAATTCTCTGTTGTGCTGGTAAGAATACCGTCAATGCTCCATTCATAATTCTCTATGGTTCCATCGCTTACACTGGCGTTACTGAACATAGAAACGGGAACTCCAGCGCAAGCATCGTCCAAAACAAGATCAATCTGAGGAAGGTCAAACACGTTCACAGATTGTTCAAGCGTATTGCTGCAGCCTTCATTCGAGCCCACAGTGAGAGCGATGTCATGAATGCCGCTTGCTCCAAATTGGTAGTTGCTCAGGTTTTCATTGAGTGATACGGGTTCTCCATCAATGGTCCATTCCCAATTTTCTGCGAAACCACCTTGCACATTCGTAGTATTGGTGAAATTGAAAAGTTCGTCCAAGCAGGCGTCTTCCAAAGAGAAATTGACTTCCGGACTGGCTAAAATCTGAATGCTTTGAGTGAGTGCTGCGCTGCATCCTTCGTTGGAGGTGAGGTTTAAAGTGATATTAAATTCGCCAGGAGTGAGGTAGTTTATCCCTGGTGGATTGAAAAGATCACTGCTACTGGCATTTCCGAAGTCCCATTGGCTGCTCGTAATGCTCCCACTGGGGATGCTCGAGGTGTTCTCAAGGAGGGCTGTGTTTCCAAAACAAACGTCGGCCGCAACAAAGCTGGGTTCAGGTAGTGGGTGTACTTCAAAAGAAACACTGTCTGAGGAAGAGCAAGCATTTTGGTCGGTGAAAAGGTAGTTCAGTTGATAACTACCTACTCCGTCATTTGGATTGAAATCCCCACTGGGAATGCCGTTGATGGCATATTCGCCACCTAGGGGAAATCCTCCCTCCAATACTTCGCTTGGGTC
>CAZYPV010000045.1:6289-26720 GCA_964649515.1 uncultured Comamonadaceae bacterium
CCGGAGTCGAAGCAGTAGGCGGGATCAAGTAGAATTTCAGCTTCGGGCAAATCAAAGATTTCAAAGTCAAATTCCACGGTATTTTGACAGTCTTCGAAGAATCCTGTAAGACTCAAGGTTTGGCTGTTGGGCAGGTTGAGCTCCCACGAGCCCGGATCTATTTCAGCGATGTTGCTGCCGTCAGACCAAGCATAGGAGGTAGCTCCACTTGCAGTTATCAGACTACTTTGTCCAAAACAAACGCTTTCTGGGGTACTGGTGTCGATGGTAAACTCTTCAACGGTGAAGGGGGTTTCACATTCAATGAGTACAGGGCATCCATTGGCATCTTCCATGATCAGTGATGGGCAATAGGTGCCCGGCTCGGTATAAGTGTGGTTGGTTTGGGTGTTGTTCAAACCGTCTCCGGAGCCGTCATCAAACTCCCAGAAATAAGTAAAGCTGTTATCGCTGGGGTTGAAGGCATCGAAAGAGGCTTGAAAAGGAGCGCAAGAAACGGGATCAAGGGTGGTGGTGAACTGACCTACGGCATCACTCAGGTTGAGGATATCCGGGAAGATCAAAGTGTCACTACAGCCCAAATCGTTGATCACTACCAATTCCACGTCAAAAACACCAAGAGGATAGGTATGGAAAACATTCATACCACCTCCAGTTTGGTTATCACCATAATCCCATTGTGAGCTGCTAATAGTGCCTTGTGTTTCATTGAAAAAGGACACGCCGTAAAGGCAGTTGTTGATGTTGCTGCTGTAGCTTCCTTCAGCCACTGGGTTGAGGATACTTACGAGTTCATCAAGACAATAGCTTTGGGTACAAGCGTTGCTGTTGGTGGCAGAAAGACAAACGGTGAAAAGGCCGTTTTCATGGTAGGCATGGGTAGGGTTTTCGAGATCGGAGAAATTATCAGCCCCCGAATTGGGATCCCCAAAGTCCCAAGCATAGGTGAGGTTGTCTCCAATAGAAGTGTTGGTCAAATTCAATTCATCACCCCAACAAGCGGGAGCGTTCAAGGCTTCGAAACTGGGAATGGGCGGGGGCACGACGTCAATAACATGGCTAACTGTTGACCCACAACCAAAATCGTCTTCAGCGGTAAAAGTGGCACCAAAAACAGTGTCGTAAGGCGCGGTAAAGACATGTTCAAGAACGAGATCATTGCTCACTGTTCCGTCAGTAAGCTCCCATTCCCAAATGTCCAAGAAGTCGCCAGTAGGCACAAATTCCAATCGAACTTCATCGCAGTCTTCAAGTACGTTGATGTCAAAATCAGCAAAAGTGAAATCGTTGTAAATTTCAATGGCATCTTCATAAACGGTAATGGTTTCACAGCCACTCCAATCAATGGCGGTAATGGTAATGTCAAAAAAACCGCCGGTAGAGTAGTTGATGAAGGGGATGAAATTCGCGTTAAAAGAGAATTGGCTGAAGGTGGTCACCCCATTCACGGTGGTGTAAACTTGCCAACGATTCAAAGGTTCACTCCAGGTGGCATCCAACACCGTCCCGTTCCCAAAATCAATGTTCCAAACTTCATATTGGGTTTGGTCTGGAGTGTTCATGAAAACATTCAATCCTGGACAACCCTCATCGGGAACAAAGTTCAAATCAATGTCTTCCGTCACCAAATTGAGGTTCATGGTGGTGATGTCAGGACAATCAATCTGGTTGCTGTTCACGGTCAAAGTGACGGTGTAGGTCCCCTCAGTAGCATACTGGTGCTGTGGGTTAGGGTCGTTGTAAACGAGCGGACTCCCATCACCAAAGTCCCAAACGAGTTCATCGGCATCTATGCTGTTGTCCACGAAAGTCACATTGGTGATGTTGGAACAGTCTTCAATGGCTTCGAATTGCGCTACAGGACCTGAAATGTAAAGGTAATCTTCCAGCACCAACAGGTTTCCACAGCCTTGATTGTAAACACTAAGACTGATGTCAAAATAGCCCGTATCTTGATAATCATGCTGGATACACATGTCTGGAAAACCAATCAAACTCCACCCTGTGTTATCCCCAAAGTTCCAGTTGTAGTTCAGTCCTTCAACCGTTTCTACGCAGAATTCCACCGGTTCACCCGGGCAGCCCACGATGGGTCCGGACAAGATTTCTGCTTGGGCATCGGGTTGTACGAGGATGGTGGCGGTGCTCTCCACTTGAGCAACACAGCCACTTACCGTGGTAACGATCACCGAAACAAGGTATTCTCCCGGGTCGGAGTAAATGTAGCTGGGGTTGGTGCCGCTCACATCGATGATTCCGTCTTCGTTAAAATCCCAGTCCAAATCAAGAACGGGGTCATAGCTATCCACATTCACGTTTTCCAGGAGAACAACTTCTTCTGTACAAACAATGGCGGGCAAATTAAAGTTGATGCTCGGTGAGTTGATATTGATGAAGTCGTTCAAAACCAACTCACTCGTACAACCACTATCGTTACTTGCAAACAAGGATATATCATACGAACCTGGTTGGGTGAAGGTGTAGTTCAAGTTGAAGTCGGTGCTTACGGGTACTCCGTTGACGTGCCATTCGTAGTTGATGATGCCCGGACCAGAACTCAAGTTGGTGAAATTAACTTCCAAAGGACTTTCACAAGCAAAGGTGTTGTCTGCCGAGAAGTCAGCAATCAGTTCCTCCAAAACAACGATTTCTTGGTCCTGAATGCTAGCTGCACATCCGGGCGAGTAGCTGGCAGAGAGAATTGGGTTGAAGGTGCCCTCGTCTTCCATCACGTAGGTGAAACTTGGTTCGGTAGACTCGTTTATTCCGTCTCCATCAATGTCCCAAGAAATGGAACTTGGTGTTGGGCTTGTTGTACTGGTAAACGTAATCGTTGTTCCGGCACAAACAAGGTTTTGACTTAGCTCGAAAGAAGGCGCAGGAGCAGGAAAAACATCAATCACCACGCAAGAGTCAGCCGCGCAGCCATTGCTTTCTTCTACGTGAAGGCAAACTTCATATAAGCCCACCGCATTGAAGGTATGATCGATGTCGCTGGCATCCACTGTGCTGGTGGTGAAGCCATCGTCAAAATCCCACGTGCTGGTCAAATTTCCATTTCCGGTGGAGGTGTTTTCAAAGGAAATGAAGGCTGGCGGATTGCAATCGGCATACGTCGATGGTGCAAAGCCCACTTCTGGAAAGGCATCCAGAACATTGATCAAGCCTGGAATGGAAACATCATTGTAACATCCATATTCATCCTCAATGGACAAAATAGGCGAGTACACCCCATTTTCTTGATAGCAATAGTTGGGGTTTTGCTCGTTGCTGGTGGCGCCATTACCAAAATCCCAAGACCACTCCACAATTTGATTTCCTTGGGTAGTGGTAAGGTCTGAAAACGCCACACACAAAGGAAAACAACCCTCTTGAACGTCCACCTCAAAATTAACATTGGGCAAGTCGTAAACCGTAATGAAGTTGGTTTCCGTGATGCTCTCAGCACCGTTGTTGATGCTCACGCTCACGCTGTATTGGCCCGGAATGGAAAGAATATCTACATATTCAGCAGAACTCGCCGTTTCAACACTATTGTCGGGATAGGTTACTGACCAAGAATAATTGTTGATGCTGGTGGGATCGGGGGTGCTTACACTTAAAATGACACCAAAAGGAGCGCAACCATTTTGAGTGTTCGCCTCAATCGTCAGTTGAGCAAATACCCCAAGGGGTATCATTAGTAATATGATGGCTAAAATGCGTTGCACAGGGCTAGTAAAATCAAGTTCTGTAAGGGAGGACATCAAATTTAATCAATATCACTCACATAAGAGACGAGTGAATTCCATAAACCGTTGCTTTAGGTCCATTCTTAACACTCCAAGGTTTATGACGCAAGAATGCGCCTTGTGTCACTCTTTTCGTTGGAATGATGGAAATCCTTGTAATTTTGTGCTCGAAATTCAATCTTTTCTAAATATGAGTATTCATCGATCAGAACAAGAACTTGTTCGTATTCAAGCCTTGGAACAACTGAGAAAAATGGGCATTGAGCCTTTTCCAGCTGCGGAGTTTAAAGCTACACACAAAGCCAAAGACCTATTGAAGGATTTCAAGGATGAACAGGAAGTTGTTCTCGCTGGAAGACTCATGAGCGTGAGAGTAATGGGAAAAGCAAGCTTTGCAGAGTTGCTTGATTCCACGGGAAGAATGCAGATTTACATCAACCGGGATGAAATTTGCCCAGGTGAAGACAAAGAGCTCTACAACACCGTTTTCAAGAAACTCTTGGATTTTGGAGATTTTATTGGTGTTGAAGGGAGCACATTCACCACGAAAACAGGAGAACCTTCGATATTAGTGAAAAAATTAACGGTGCTTGGAAAGTCGATCCGACCGCTTCCCGTGGTGAAAACCGACGATCAAGGGAAGGTCTATGATAAGTTTTCTGATCCCGAACTTCGCTACCGCATGCGCTATGTTGACTTGATTGTGAACGAGCATGTAAAATCGACTTTCATTGCTCGAAGCAAAGTGATGCAAAGCATGCGTAACTTCTTCAATGAGCGCGAATATCTAGAAGTAGAAACGCCCATTTTACAACCCATCCCTGGAGGAGCAAGCGCCCGTCCGTTCATCACCCACCACAACGCTTTGGACGTTCCCCTCTACTTGAGAATTGCCAACGAATTGTACCTCAAAAGACTGCTCGTAGGCGGTTTTGAAGGGGTGTACGAATTTGCTAAGGATTTTCGAAATGAAGGAATGGATCGCACCCACAACCCGGAATTTACGGTCATGGAGATCTACGTTGCTTACAAAGACTACAATTGGATGATGGATTTTACCGAGGAGATGATTGAGCGCGTGTGCATGGAACTCCACGGAACAACTACAGTAAAGGTTGGCGATAAAGAAATCAATTTCCAACGACCCTTCAAGCGGATTTCGATGATCGACTCCATCAAAGAGTTTACCGGATTCGACATTTCCGGGATGAACGAGGAGCAATTGCGTGAGGTGTGCAAGGAACTGAACATCGACGTTGAGCCCAGCATGGGGAAAGGAAAACTGATTGACGAGATTTTTGGAGAGAAGTGTGAAGGAAACTACATACAACCTACTTTCATCACCGATTATCCTAAAGAGATGTCACCACTCTGCAAGGAGCACCGCACCAACCCGGAACTAACGGAGCGTTTTGAGTTGATGGTGAACGGAAAAGAATTGGCCAACGCGTATTCGGAGCTGAACGATCCGCTCGATCAAAGAGCTCGTTTCGAAGAACAGTTGAAGTTGAACGAGCGTGGAGATGACGAAGCCATGTTCATCGATCAAGATTTCATTCGAGCCTTGGAATACGGAATGCCCCCGGCATCGGGTATGGGTATTGGAATCGATCGTCTTGTGATGTTGCTTACCAACAACGATAGCATCCAAGAAGTGCTTTTCTTCCCTCAAATGCGCCCCGAGAAATTTGGCGAAAAGAAGGTGGAATTAAGTGAAAACGAACAATTGATCGTCAACCTCCTCAAAAAAGAAGGCAGCATGTTGCTCAATGATTTGAAAGCGGCTTCGGGCTTGTCAAACAAACAGTGGGACAAAGGAATCAAGGCCTTGGGAAAAATGGGAATAACTCAGGTGGAGAAAACCGAAGACGCCCTCCTTGTGCACTACAAAGAAGCGTAAATCACCTTATTTACTAATGATCAAATAGGCCTCGTTTTCTTGCGGGGCCTTTTTTTGTCCATTACCTTGAAACAGGGTGCCACCGTAGCGATACCAATCATTGGTACTGTTTTTTGATGCGATGGGGATGATGGTTTTCGCACCATACTGAATGAAATCATCCCGAAAAGAGTATGCCGACACTTCCGATCCGGCAAAACACTCTGCAATGAAGCGCTCTCCATTTTCGGTGATGACGATGGCTCGTTGAAAAGCCACTTTTGATTGGTAAATTTCCAGTTCTTCCCCATCGAAAAGCCAGGGATCAACAAGCACGGTGCTGGTATTGGCCTCACCAAAGTCTAGCAAGGAAGCAAGGTCTTTGGCACTAGAACTTGAAGATGGAGGGACGGTAAAATGCAGTAAAACGCTGCTGTCATCCAAGGATCTCGGCTCACTCTCCAGTCCCCAAGCTCCGTGATGATCTCGAATAATGAGGTAGTGATTTCTGCTTACCGGATTGAAGTAATCTTCAACTTCTAAGTGGGGCTGTGGTGAGCAAGACGCAATCAAAAATAGGATTGCCAGAAGGAGGGAGTTAAAGCAAGGGTTCATTTTTCAGGGAGTCGATGAGTTGAATTAAACGTTCTTTTTCTTGAAGGAAGGCGGGCATTAGGCTGTCAGACAGCGGTTCTGCTGAGGGCAATTCTTCTGCAAGTGGATTCACTTGAACACCGTTTTTCCAAAAGCGAAAACATACGTGCGGACCCGTTGCCAAGCCCGTGCTTCCAACATAGCCAATCACATCGCCCTGCTTCACCACGTCGCCCACATTGACCGCACGCTTGCTCATGTGGAGGTACTGGGTTTCATAAACACTGTTGTGCTTGATTTTAACGTATTTTCCATTCCCCCCGGTGTAGGATGATTTGGTTACTGTTCCGTCTGCCACGGCAACAATGGGCGTTCCTCGTGGTGCGGCATAATCGGTTCCGAGGTGGGCTTTGTACCTTTTTAAAACGGGGTGATAGCGCTTTTTAGTGAACTTACTGGAGATTCTGCTGTACTTCACGGGTGCCTTAAGGAAGGCTTTTTTCATGCTTCTACCCTCGCTATCGTAATGCATCGTACGATCATCTTGCTCGAAACAAAAGGCATCAAACAAGCGTCCTTTATGGGTGAAATTGGAAGCGAGAATCCGGGGCGTTCCCACTTGAACACTGTCCACCATTTCAACCTCATACAGCATTTCAATTACATCTCCTTTTTGAATGCGATAAAAATCAATGCTCCACGCGTATAAGTTGGCGAGCTCCAAGGTGAGTAAAGTTGGGGCTCCTTGATCTGCGATGGTTTGATACAAACTTCCATTGATGGCTCCCTGGATGTAGTGAATGCTCTTGGTAGTGGGGTGCTGAGCTTTGCGGCAATGGATGCTATCTTGCAATTGAAAAACGTAATAATCCCGCGCAGAACTCTGATAAATAAAATACTGAGGTGTGGCACTGCTGTCTTTGGATTGAAGCAAGGTCCATTTTTTCTTGGGTTTGAGCCTTCTTACATCAAAAACCGGACGAGCATTCTGAGCGATTTCTTCAATTCGTTGTGCCGAAACATTGAAGGGCGCGAGGATTTGTGAAAGCACTTGATTTTTTTGAATGCTCCCTTCTTGAACGATGTAATTGTCCAAATTGAACCCAAATTTCATGTTCTCCACCGGTTTTTCCTCTGTGGGAGTGGATTTGATGGGTGTTGATGGGCTGTTCGCTGCGTCTGATGTGCATGCGAAGATCAAGGGGAAAAAGCCCAAAAGGACAAAATAGAGGAAAAAACGCTGAGTCATTGTTGAGCTAAAATAGGTTTTCATGGAATGTCATTCTCCCAAGAAAAACGAAATTAATTCAATTCAGAGCGGCATTTCGAGGAGGCGTTGAATCTTGTTCAGTTTCCGACGTTGAAAATCGTTTTTTCGACCCAACCCTTGCCCCATTCTTCTTTCTCTTTTTCGGTCCACAAGGCCGGGTAAAAGATGCGTTTTTGAAATCGCGGTGGGAGGTATTTTTGCCAGTTTGTTCCACCAGTTGCTTTGATGTCTTCAGGGTTGCGTTGTAAATAGCGCACGGCAGACTTGTAATGTACCAGGGGCCAATTGATGTTGACGTTGTTGTCAATCCATTTGAGAGCATCAATCAATTTAGGATTCTTGCGGTCTTCTTCTGAAAGTTGGAGGTACTTGGCCCATAAATTCCCTTCGTGAAAGCGTTCAGCCAACTCAAGAAATTCTTTGGAATACTTTTGTTCGAACTGCAGTAAAGTCAGGGTTTTCTTTCCCGTGGCGAGTTCCGTTGCTCCGGTTTTCCAGTAAATGTTCTCATACATTTCTTTCAAATCGGCTTTACTGTGCTTTTCATCAAATCGTTCTCGTACATCTTTGTGCACCAATTTGTCGAAGGAGGTAGAACAGATTTCGATTTTTCGGTATTGTCCCGACTGAAATCCGCTAGCTGGGAGCAGAGACATCCGGTATTTGAGGAATTGGCTTTGGTCCATTCCATCCACCATGATGTCAAAACTTTTGGTGAGCGCCTCGAAGTAGCGATTGATTCGACCAACACGTTCAATCATGAAGTTGGCATCCAAATTTTCTCTTGCCGCAATTTGCTCGTATTCGTGCAAACAAAGCTTGAAATAAAGCTCTGTAATTTGGTGGTACATGATGAAGATTTCTTCGTCGGGGAAGCTTGTTTTGGGGGTTTGAAGGCTCAATAGGGTGTCCAAATGGATGTAGTCCCAATAGGTGAGGTAATCGGCGTAAAGGAGTCCGTCCAAATAAGCGGCCAAATCTTGTCCCATGGCTGCATACTTTTCTTCCAGCAGCTTTACTTTCTCAATAATTTCCGGTTTCAATTCCATTGCGCAGTAATTTATAGAGGCAAAAAAATCCGCATTTCACCCAAGGCATTCGGGGGTGAAATACGGAAAAAACCTTCAATCCTCATAGGATTTTCGTGGCGAATGTTGTGTTTAGTTGATTTTCGCAATCGGGTTTTTCAAACCTTCATACTCCACCACTTCCATTTTGATGCTCCCCACCAAGATTTTGGATTCCACGAGTATGGGGATGTGGTTGGCGTCATCAGTAATCCAAACTTTCATGTCTTCTTCGTCTTTAAATATCCGCCCTTCTTGAATCACGGGCACAAATTTGAGGCAGCGAAAGGTTCCTTGTCTCATTTTCACTTCTTCTTTTCCCATGTACTTGATTTTTAGGGGAAAGATTTCATCGTCCAAATAGGTCATGATGGTGAATACATCACCAACTCGAGCATTGCTGTAGTCCAAAGTTCGGGCATAGTAAAAAGAGGAGAGCATGTCTTGTACGAAGGCTGGAGTGGCAAATTCTTTTTTACTGTGGGTGCGAACGGCGCGTTTTTTCTGGTTGAAGGTATAATCCTGATAGATGGTATAACCTCCTTCGTTCACGTCGCGAATAAAGCGATGAGGGAAGAGCCCTGCTTTGTCCATGTAGGTCTCATAGCGATCACGCACCTTAAAAACCCAATTAAAGGCACCCAGGCTTCTACCCAAACCTACGATGTGGTAGGCATCTCTCCCATCAAAAGTATAAGGGGAGTTTTTCACCTCAATCACCGCTTCACCGGCGTCAACGAAGCCATAATGGATGCGATAGGTGAGTTTCTCTCCTGCTTGAAATGCGTGGTTTTTATGCGCTGTGCGTAGCTCATAATCAGGAAGGGTATCCATTTTTATGCGCTCTGCTTTTTTCGATTGGGCCACGCTGCTCAATGAGAACAACATGACTGCTAAGATGTAGAATGCCTTTTTCATACTGTGAGAGAGTCAAAATTGATGCCAAAGGGAGGTTGTGGCTTAGTGATTACACGAGCCTGCTTTGGAGCATACTCGAAAAGGCGATCCATATGCGTAAGTCAAACTGCTTTGACTTGTATCGTTGTACGGACCAAAAAAAGAGCTACCGAGGCAGCTCTTAAAGATATGTATTATATAAAGATTAACCTACTAACTCACATATAATTAGTCTTTTACGGTAGCAATGCACTTCAGCTCAATAGCAATAGGCGTGGGCAAACTGTTGATTTCACAAGTGGTTCTGCACGGCTGGTTATCTTTAAAATACTCAGCGTAAATCCGATTAAACGTATGAAAATCGCGCTTCATATCGACCAAAAATACCGTAACATCAACCAACTCTTCCCAACTTGATCCACTGGCGTCAAGTATCTTCTTTACGTTTTGAAATACGCTGTGCACTTGAGCTTCAAAATCAAAAGCTTTGAAATTTCCGTTGTGATCGAGTTCTAGACCTGGAACTCCACTATCGTGCGGACCACTTCCCGCAGTTCTCGGCCCTACTCCCGAAAGAAAGAGGAGGTTACCGACTTTTCTGGCATGAGGATACAAGCCTACGGGTTTTGGGGCTTCGTTGGTGCTAATTTTGTCTGACATTTTGTGTTTAATTTACGTTCGTTTCAATAAGTGTTGTTTTGAGCATGATGTTCAAAAGAACGGTTCTTTGGGCGAAGATACGTTGCCTATTCCGTGGGATAAAATGTGGTGTCGATCACCACTAAACGCCATTGCTTTCTGGTTTTATAACGCTTGTGAGGAATCAACATGAGGGCAGTGCCGGTTCCTGCAAACACCGCGGCCAATTCAATGGTGGGTTCGTCAATAACGGGCGACTCCTCGGTGTTGATCCACCGGTTAAGTCCGTTGAACAAAAAAGTAATGGGCACGGCAATCCACAAGCTTTTTCCTGCAGCACGAGCACCTCTTCCGCGAGAGAAGTCGATCAATTCATCGATTCTATTGATGTGAATTTCGGTTCGATTGAAAACAATGGAACTGTCGCGAATTTCATCAATGCTTCCTCTAAAAACCGTTTTCTCACCGTCCAAACGAATGTTAATTTCATCACCCACCCTGTAATTTATGCGTTCGGCCTTACGTTGTGATCTAAGACTGAGGTATTTCTGAGCAGAGATCCCATCAGCCAGAAAAAGAAAAAATAGGAAAAGGACCACATGAGAATGACGGAAAAATGAAGCTTGGAAACAGCTGATATTCCGTACATGCCAACGCCGAAAGGCTTTAATCCCTAACTTATGAATGCTATTTTTAATCATCTTCAGCTTTTTGAACGCGCGTTTAATGAACGTTACGGTTGGTTTTTTGTGAACGGAATGAAGTCACAAGACCCTCAGTACTTGGAGCGTTTTGAATCGGAGTCTCGTTAGTCTTTTATTTGACCGAGCTCCTTGGTATAAAGTTACACTTTCCAAGAGGCGTTTCTTACCTTCGCTCAAAATAATTGACCGATGAGATACCAAGCGCTGACATCCCAAGTTTACATTCAACATCGAAAGTCACTCGCCCAACACATGAAGCCGGGGCATTTTGCGATTTTCAACTCCAACGACATCATGCCCACCAGTGCTGATGGAACAATGCCTTTCAAGCAGGCTACGGATATTTTACATCTCTGTGGTGTGGATCAGGAAGAAAGTATTTTGATCGTTTTCCCCGACGCTAGTGCTGCTGCTCACAAAGAAATTTTGTTCTTGAAGGAAACGAATGAAAACATTGCCATTTGGGAGGGTGCGAAGCTGGATAAAGCTCAAGCAACCGCTTTGAGTGGAGTGAAGACGATTTACTGGCTAACGGACTTCGAGCGCGTTCTAAAAACCTTGATTGCTGAAGCGCAGGGGGTTTACCTGAACAGTAACGAGCACACTCGGGCTTCCACGGAGGTAGAAACAAGAGATGCTCGATTTGGAAAGTGGTTCAGAAACCAGTTCCCGAACGTTCATGTTGAAAGAAGCGCTCCAATCATGCACCGCATTCGATCGGTGAAGCATCCTGAAGAGATTGAACAAATGCAGCGTGCATGCGATATCACCAAGGCCGCTTTCGAACGTGTTTTGAAGATGGTGAAACCGGGAGTGATGGAGTATGAAATTGAGGCAGAGATCATGCATGAATTTCTGCGAAGTGGGTCTCGCGGTTTTGCTTACACCCCAATCATTGCGAGCGGCTTCAATGCTTGTGTGCTCCATTACATCGAAAATGAGGATGAGTGCAAAGACGGTGACTTGATTTTGATGGATGTTGGCGCCGAATATGGCAACTATGCCGCTGATATGACGCGATGCATTCCGGTCAACGGAAGGTTCACCCCTCGTCAAAAGCAGGTATACAATGCGGTGCTGAGCGTAATGAAATCGGCCACACAACTGCTTAAGCCGGGAGTGCTTTTGGGCGATTACCATGTTCAAGTGGGTGAGTTGATGACGGAGCAGTTGCTCAACATTGGGCTACTCGATAAACACGATGTGGAGAAGCAAACCAAAGCGATGCCCGCCTACAAAAAATACTTCATGCACGGCACGTCTCACTTCATTGGACTTGATGTGCACGATGTAGGTCTATGGCACGAGCCAATTCAGGCGGGAAATGTATTCACAGTTGAGCCGGGCATTTACATTCGCGAAGAAAACTTGGGTATCCGTTTGGAGAATGATATCGTTATTCTTGAAAACGGTCATCGCGATTTGATGGGACACATTCCTCTGGAGGTAGAAGAGATTGAGGATTGGATGAATTCCTGATGGTCGCAACAAGCTGAAAAATTCTGGATGAGGTAGCGGAGCACGAGTATTTCAATTCAGCGTGCTCTGCCTACTTCATGTTGGTTCCAGATGTAGTCGTCTTATCAAGTTTTCCGTCCCTCCCAAAACGCAAAGCAATTTGGAAATGTCCGGTAAAAACTCCGGATTTCGTGGGAGCAAATGCGGCGATGAGGTTGTCGGTTCCAATTCCAAATTGAACAGGTCCAGCATTCAAAGTTAAGCCAACAGGCCACAGAAATTGATCCAATTGAAAGAGCTGGGCTCCTGTTCTTACCCAAAGAATTTTGCCAAACTTGTGTCTGTACATTGCTGAAACAGAATTGAAGCCCTTGTTGAAGCTTCTTAAGTGAGCTGCGGTGAGTAGAAGGTGGTTTTTCTCATTCATTTCATACCCAAAACCAAGGTAGAACCGTGCATTGCTGGGAGAGTTGAAACTCCCTGCTTGCTCCAGGGGTTCGAAGCTTGTTGCAAGTGAATCGAGTACTTCTTCCAATTGAGAAGTTGTGCTGTCTGGATTATCTACCAAATCCTCCAGGTCCAAACCGTTGTAGGTAAATGAGGTTTTCCCCAAGGTGTAGGATTGTGCATTTCGGTCCCAGCGAATTCCCCCCACGTTCATGGCTGAAGCCTGAAGTTCAAATTTCTCCAAGAAGCGGTATTTCACTCCTAAATCCAGGGAAAACCCGGAATTCGCGCCATTAAATGGGTTGAGGTAGTCCGCTGAAATACTGTCCAAAGCATCTTCGTCCACAGTTGTTCGAAGAATAAAAGCCCCATCAGCCGTTAGGGCATAGGTATCAGCATCTGTGGTTAAGCCAAAAGAGCTTTGTTCGGTATAAATCACATCTGCGCCTTGCAGATAATGGAAGTTTGCTCCAAGGGTGAGTTGCTCGTCCATCAAAGTCTTGCTCACCCCCACGAAGTAGTCAGTGTAGGCCATGGCATTCACTGCAAACCCACCAAAATCAAGTCTTCTTCCAATGAGATCGGGATGACCATTGCCCTTCCAAGCGAGTTCCATAAAACTCTTTGGATAGGTAATTCTGCTTTGAATAACCTGCTGAGCGCCTCCTCTAAAATGCCAATTTCCGAGCCTCAATCCGAAATTGAAGAGTTGAAAAGATGAGTTGAAGAGCAGGTCATTTTCATCGCGAAGTTGATCAATGGTGGAGGCGATGTTTACTTGGTCGTTGGTGATGGCATCATCGTATGTAAAACCGTTGTGTACTGCATTCGCGTCGATTCCACTGAGAACGGGCAAGCCAATAAAGAAGCGCTCATTGCTCAAAGAAGCGGGATTGTTCATCCAAATGGATGCGGCTTGGTCTGAAAAAACATAGTTGGTCGCAATTTGTGCCGTGCTTGTTCCGCCCAAAATAAAGAGCAAAATACTGATGGATAGGAGCTTTTTCATTCTACTGCAATGTTTCCGTAAATCTTCGCGCCGAGGTTGATTTTGAGTCGATAATCATCCATGAAGCGCACAATGTCTTGGTTTTGGCTATTGGTGGTATTCATCACGGCGATAATCACAATTTTGTCGGTATTGCTCAGGTTATCTGCGCTGCCTTGATCAACACTAATCACTTGAGTGTTTTCGGTGGGGGTTTCGACAATACCGATGCTGTTCACCAAACCACTTTGAATGATGGGCGAGGGCGCTGGAAAGAGGGAGTCGATGGGGAGTTGGAGTTCATCCAAAAAGACAACTTGAACATCTCCCCGCGTGGGAAAGCCATTCAGGGTTCTAATTTTAAATTCAATACTGTCTACTTCTTCGTACTCATCAAAATCAATCGCCACGTCTAGCGTATCGATCAAAACGATGTCCTGAGCATAACCTTTTAAGGGCAGCAGAACGTCAATTCCCACATCCAACCTGCTGTCATGCCGGATAAAGTTGGGCTGGTCGGGTGGTGGCGGACCGTTGGGGTTGGAGGTGGCGTTCAAGGCAAAGTAAACCACTTTTGGTGTGGGCTCAAGAAGATCAACCACGTTGGTGTTGTTGTTATTAAACGAAAAGGTAACTTCTTCCGGGGTTCCATTCAGCTCGGTCTGACCAGCGAGTGTGAGGTCACTTGGAAATGTGAGGTCGATTTCTTCCCCGGTTTCGAGGTTGAATGAAGTTACATCTTCCAAAGAGAAATCAACGGGCAAACCAAAGCTGTTTTCCACGTTGAGGTCGATGAAGGCTTCTTCCAAAGCAAAGGTTCCGTTGATGATATTGTCAAAGATTTTGATGCGAACGGAGTCTTGATCGGTATTGATGGAAAGTTGCCCGAAATACCCTGTGATGTAATCAATATTGATGTTGCTCAGGTCCACTTCAATGTTGATGGCATCCCCACTCATCGCCGTGTGGTTTGGATTGTTGGCAATGCTGATTCCAAAATCCAAGGCGATTAGGTTTTCAGTTCCATCGTAGTTTGGGCTCATTCGGGCAGCGGTGAGGTCAAAGCTTTGAGTGATGGTCTGGCCGGGGTTCACTCCGGTGCTACTGATGGAAAAAGAGAGAGGAGCGTTGTTTTGATCAACGAGGTTTCCGAAGGTGATGTCGCCTTCAAACACTTCGTCTTGCAAAATGGTGTAGCTGAGGTTCACGTTTCCACTCAGGAAAACCAATTCGTCAACACGCACATCGCTGGGGTCGATGTTTAAAGGAAACTCAATGGCATCGCTGAAGCTAGCTCCAAGTCCAGACTCAATGGCAGTGGCCATGGTGGCTGTGAGCGGCAAGGCTTGGCTGTAGTTTTGATTGGGAATGTCCAAGAGTTCATCCAAAGAGAACGAAAAGAGATCTCCCTTGTAATTGAGTGCGAGCAGACCATCTTCATCCACCACCAAAAGTTCCTGAAGGGAGTCGGTTCTGTTGAGCACATCGTAAACGTCAAAATCGGAATAGGCTAAAGGGACGGCAATTATGGGCTTCCAATCGTCGTATTTCAGGTTATCCACGTCACAGGAGTACAGCGCAATGCAAAAAAGGAGCAATGAGATCCAAAGGTATTTGGCGAAATTTTTGAGTTGCATAAAACGGTCAGCTTAAGTTATGAATTCCATCAACAAAAGAATCGAACATGGTTAGAACGGGTTTTATCTATGGAATTTGATAAAAGAACAAATTTTCTTGCGGTCAGCGTGTAGGAATTTGATGAAAGTTGTCTTCTTTTTGATGTTGAAGACCCGCAAATCTTGCTTCGTTGGCTTGATATTTTCTTACATTAGCGGCTGAAAAATGAACAAACATGGAAACGCTTCCAAAGGTATTGCAAGAGCTTGAAGGTGAAGAGAAAGAGCTTATTTTCACCGCCCCCGTATGGATTTCGCTATTCGCATCTTACCGCCATGACGGTGAGATTGACAAGTCAGAAAAGGCCGAGGCCATCAAGCAAGCCCACTTCAGAACATTTACTTCGCCCAACTCGCTTCACGCTTATTATAAGGTGGTTGACGATCACTTCGAAGATAAGTTTAACGCCCTGAACAACGCCCTTCCTCAAGGAGACGAGGAACGGGATCAATTGCTTGAAGAGAAAATCCGAGCCATCGTGAAGGTGGTGAAAGGCTTGAGCGACGAGCACATTTCCAAGCTCTTGATGCACGATTTGAACGAGTTTTATTTGAGAGTGTTTAGAGCGGACAGCAGCATTTTCCAATATTTTACTTTTCCGATCATCAGCAAAGCCTTGGATGAGGAGGATGAAAATTTGGACGAGATTTAAGAATCAACATTCTTTATAAAAAAGCCCTTCAGTGCGCATACTGAAGGGCTTTTTGTTGCTCTTATTTTCCGGTGGCTTTGTCCCGCTCTTGAATGAGTCGGTCCAAATTTCTTCTTCGCTCTTCTAATTTTTGAGCGAGTCCTGTTTTGGCATCTTTTTTCTTTTCAATGGTGTCTGTGAGCTCGAGGTTTTCAGCTTCTAAATCCAGAATTTCCTGTTCCAAATCGGTGATTTCGTCGGTGTTCTTTTCCAGGTTTTTCTCGGCTTTTTCCAAGTCACGCGTGGTTCTTTTCAGTTCCTTTTCGGCGTCCTTAATGGCTTTCCTTTCGTTGTCTAAAACTTCGGCATACCAGTTTTCATTGGTGCTTTTTGCAAAGTCTTGAACGCTTTTCTTTAGCTTTTCAAAAAGAGCATCGTTCGCATTATTCGGACTTACTTTATTGTCTTCTCCTAAATTCATAAAAACACGAAGGCTCGTGGCTCCAGTGGCGTCGGTAATGATCATGGCATAAACACTAGCTTCTTGAGTGCTCCAAGCTTCCATCACTTTATTTTCAATGCGCAACACGTCTTTGTTCGCCAAAAAACCGTTCCCTTTGGGTTTCTGCCCAAATCGATCTTTGGCAAAGTCTTCCCAAGCATCTTTGATGTAATCGGTAGAAGCGGGAAATGAGATGATTGCTGCATCATAAAGCTGATTGTCATAACTCACACTTCCTGTTAGGGGTTCTTGAGCGTAAGCAGCGAGATTCAAGAAAATAAATAGCGTTAAAATTTGGTTTTTCATGTCGTTTTAATTTGAATTAGTGCTAACATCGTAGCGTAATTGTTGCTTAACTTTTGTGATGATCGTCGGTTTCTCTTTACCAGTGTTCTGTAAGGATTGGTGAATGAAAGCGATTCATGTACAAGGTTAAAAATCAGGTGTAAATTTGAAAAAATAAAGCAATGCTCGAAGAAATAAAGCTTCATTTTACCAGTATATATCAACCTTTGTTAATCATTCTCGGCACCATTATCGTGGCGGGAATATTTCAGTCGGTCTTTCGACGTATCATTAAACGGAAAAGTCACGACTTAAACAACGATCCTACCAATTATAAGTTCTTAAAGCACACGCTCACTGCTTTGATTTACATTGTGGGTTTCAGTTGGGCAGTATATACCATTCCAACGCTCAGGGTAATGGCTACGTCGATGTTGGCGGGTGCTGGGATTTTGGCCGTGGTGATTGGTTTTGCATCGCAACAAGCCTTGGCCAATGTTATTGCTGGTGTGTTTATTGTGATTTTTAAGCCTTTCCGCATCAATGATCGGGTTCAGATTAAGGATAACTTTTATTCGGGCGTTGTGGAAGACATCACTCTTCGTCATACCGTTATTCGAAATTTTGAGAACCGAAGAATCGTTATTCCAAACTCTTTGATGAGCAGTGAGATCATCGTAAACTCCGATTTTGGCGAAGATTTGATTTGCAAATTTGTGGATGTGGGCATTGCTTATGAAAGCGATGTGGTTTTGGCCAAGCAGATTTTAGCTGATGAGGTAATGAATCATCCCAATTGGTTGGATCGAAGGACAGAGGATGAAAAGAAAGAGGGATTGCCTCCCGTAACTGTTAGAGTGATTGCTTTGGCAGAATCCAGTGTGAATTTGAGGGCTTGGGCTTGGGCAGGTGATACCGCGGCGGCTTTTGAAATGCAGTGCGATGTCTTGGAGCGGGTTAAAATCCGTTTCCCTCAGGAGGGGATTTCCATTCCTTTCCCACAAAGAACGATTCATTTCAATACACCGCTTCAAACCGAAAAGAAAGCGTAACTTCTTCCAGCGAACAAGGGAATTGTGACTTCTTCGGTCCTCCCTCGTCTCAAAAACACAACAACAATGATGAACATGAAACTATTAACGCTAAGTGCCTTATTTCTCTTTACTTCTGTCGCAATTGCGCAAGATGAAGCCGTTATTTCAGCCCTTGAAACTGCTCCTCAAATGAGCGTCGAACAAAACGACATTAAGTTTCAAAAGTCCAATAACACGGCATTCACGGCTTATGTAAAATCTGAGCCGGGCGACTTGGAAAAGGCATGGAAATCCTTTGTGTCTGATAAGTACGGGGCCGATTTGAAGAAGAGCAAAGGGATGCTTCAAGGAGAAGCGGTGCAAATGCCGGGGATTTCTGAGTTTACGGTGAATTTCTTCACGCTGATTGAAGCAGATGAGAAAGGAGCACGAATGGATGTACTGATGAGCATTGGCGATAAGTTTGTTTCTCAAAGCACCTTTCCCACAGAGGCCATGAACATTCAAAAGATGATGCGAACGTTTTTGCACGATTTCTACGTTGAGCAATATGACGAGGTGATCGAAAGCCAACGCAAGGAGCACGACAAACTGTCCAAAGCAGTAGATAAACTAACCAAAGAAGGTGAGAAACTCGTGAAAAGCAGCGAGGGAAAGGCGTCCGATATCGAGAAAGCTGAGGAAGAGATCATCAAAACAGAGAAGCTGATTGCTGATTCTCAGGTAAAGATTGAGCAGTTGAAGGCCGACATCGTGAACTACAAGAATGAAATTGAACAGCTGAAAAAAGAGCAAGAAAATAATGCTCAGGAGACCAAAAAAGCGACTGAACAGCTCGAGAAGAAAACCCAAAGAATTGAGCGGCTCAAGCAAAATGCAGATAGTATTAAGTAAACGCTAGAAAGCTGAACAAGCTATTTGAGATTGAACTGAAAAGCAAAAACCCTCGTCAACAGACGAGGGTTTTTTGTGTTTTATTGCCTGACGGAGTCTTTACTGACAGCTCTGCCCGTAACTATTGAGCAGTTCGAGGAGGTCGGATAAATTAACGAGATTGTCTCTGTTGATGTCTGCTGGACAAACTTCAAACGAAAAGTGCTCTTCTACGTCTAAGCTAAAGTTGATCAATCCGTTTGCTTCTGCCTCGTCAAGGGTGTTTGCCGAAAGGCTGTAACTCACGGAAAGCGAGTTGGAACCGTATTCTGGAACCAAAAACATGAAATACATCCCGCCCTCTTCTGCTGTTTCATCATTGCTATCATCTTTGACGGAAAGAACAACTCCTTCTTCTGGGTTGGACCTGAAATCGACCGTCCCGATGTTCTTTTCAAGGAATGAGGATTTGGGATTGATGAGTTCGGAGTATTGAATGTCATTGATGGTCAAGTTGGCCTCTGAGAGTCCACCTTCTTGATTGGACAGCAGGAGGGAGGCCTTGGCAATAACATACTGGCCAGCAAAGGAGCTCAAATCGAGAAGAGCGCTGCCCACATAGGGTGTTTCACTTGCAGTGATGCTTGAAATAGGCAACTCCAGGATGAGGTTTTCGGGACAATCGTTGTTGTTGAGTTCTCCGGGGTAGCTGCAGGCTTCCGATGAAGTACAAGATCCCTCGGGATCGAAGTTGCAAGCATTGGGATCACCGCAGGTGGGGTATTCACACTTGTTATTGTCGTGAGTTGCGTCAGGGTTAAAGTTGCAAGCAGTTTCGTCCGTACATCCTTGTTGGTAGTAAAGACCATAATTACGACCGTTGAATAAGTGGAAGGCGCCATCGTTGGAGACATAATCCTCTTCAATATCCACTTGATATCGGTAGTATTGTAAGTTATCTACGTCTGGAAAAATCTGAAGTGCAAATTGAAAACCAAGATCTCCATCAGTGGTAAGTTGCGCTAATAAAATGCGATTGTCTTCGCCTGTAGGATAGGAGTTGGGTTGATCAAGTGTAGCGAAGACAATACCGTCTTGTACGAAAAAGGAATTTCCTGGAGCACCTAGACCGAAGGAGTCTGCAAAAGGGTTTTCTGGAACGGTGAAGGCTGCCAGAACAGAGCCTGGTTCGGAGACGGTTTCTACTCCAATGGTCAAGAAGCTGTCGAACCCAGATTCAGGAAAATAGGGACAAATGAATGAATTGTGATCTCCTCCTAAAGCGCCACCGACCTCGGAATTAAAAAAGGTAGTAGTGGTGTTGAAATACATCGTTGGTCCTTCTAACAGCGCATACATGGCACTCAAATGATTGGTTGAATCTTCTAAAAGAGCATAAATGCGGTAGGTCGTTGTCCCTTCGGGTTGCGGGTAATATTCACCACAGGTATTGATCATCCCTGTGCTGGATTGTTCAACGATGATGGTATCCAATTGTGCAGTAGAGATGTTTTGCAGTAACAATAGTGAAAGGCCAAGAAAGAACGCTCGAAGCAGTGTCGTTTTCATGATGATCAGTTTTAGTTACTTCTGCTAAAGAAGTGGGTTTTCAATTTAAGGAGTGCTTCTAGGATAAACTAAAAGCATCACTAAACTAAAGACTAAATCGCTGAAAAACAAGTTTCTGCAAAAAAAAAATCACCCATGAATGGATTCTTCTTTTCCATATTTCGCCATCAAACCGGCCTCATAATC
>CAZYPV010000046.1:0-9753 GCA_964649515.1 uncultured Comamonadaceae bacterium
GCAGCATTGCTTCTGGTGGCATCAACTTGGATCGCTCCAAGAATGTCCATCATTTTTTTATCTGCGGCATTTTTCTTTTGCAAGTCTTTCAAGCTGATGGAAAGAAATGCGAGGATTGAACCTACTACCACTACCATAACGATAGCAAATCCGAAGGTAAAACCTGTACTGTTTTTATTGATTCCCATGGATTTAAGCGTTAGCGGTTTGTAGTGTCATTCTTTTCATTCTGCGCTTCACATTGCTCTGAATAACGTAGTGATCAATGGTTGGTGCCATAACGTTCATGAACAAAATTGCCATCATCACTCCTTCAGGATATGCTGGGTTGAATACACGAATCATGATGCTCAAGAATCCTCCCAAGAATCCATAGATCCATTTTCCTGCGCTAGTCTGTGCAGCGGTAACTGGGTCGGTTGCCATGAAAACCATTCCGAACATAAATCCGCCCATCACTACTTGGTGAACGGGGGATACTTCCATAAAGGCATTCGCGCCAAATACATTAAACAGGGCTCCCATTGCTAATCCTCCAGCGAGGAAACTCACGATGATTTTCCAGCTTGCGATTCCTGTGAAGATCAAAATCACTGCTCCGATCAAACAAGCTAGAGCTGAAGTTTCTCCTACACATCCCGGAATAATTCCCAAGAAACAGTTTTGAATGCTGTACATTCCTGATTCGGCGAATTGTCCCATGGTGCTAACGACTTCGCTTGCTCCAGCGTCTTTTCCAACAGTGGTCGCAAGCTCGCCGAGTGCGGTTGCTCCGGTATAACCATCGGCCAAAGCCATATCTGCAGCTTTGTTATCCATGGCTTGGTGAATCCAGATTTCTCCAGACATCTGCTTGGGGTAAGCAAAGAAGAGGAATGCTCTTGTGGTCAGCGCGATGTTCAAAATGTTCATCCCTGTTCCACCAAACACTTCTTTTCCGATAATCACTGCGAAAGCGGTTGCTACTGCTACCATCCACAACGGCACATCTACTGGCATGATGAGTGGAATAAGCATCCCTGAAACCAAGAATCCTTCGTTGATGGAGTGCTTTCTCAGTCCGGCAAACAAGAACTCAATTCCCAAACCTACTCCATAAGATACAGCAATCAGCGGAAGCACTTTAACAGCACCTACTCCGAGCTTTTCCCAAAACAGGCTTCCCAATTCAGCGGCTCCAGGCTCTTGAATACTGATGTAATAATGATGCCCGATGTTCCAAGTTCCAAAAAGGAGGCAAGGAATCATGGCCAAAATCACCAAAAACATGGTTCTCTTCAAATCAATCCCATCCTTAATGTGGGTTCCTTTCTTGGAGGTCGGATGCCCCGGTGTGAATGCAAAGGTCTCTAGGGAATCATATACCACCCAAAGCTTGCTTAGCTTCCCTCCTTCAACGAAGTTGGGCTTTACTTTTTTCTCTAAAAAATCGTGTAATGCTTTCATTGACTACGCTTTAGTATTAAGATTCTGCACGAAGGATGTCCAGTCCGTTTCGCACAATGTTTTGAACGTCTATTTTTGAAGTACATACGTACTCGCACAGGGCGAAGTCTTCCGGACCAACTTCGTAAATCCCCAACTGCTCCATTCTATCGATGTCATTCACCAAAATGGACTTCACCAATTGAACGGGATAAATGTCGAATGGAAATACTTTTTCGTACTGACCAGAGACTACAAAAGCTCGTTCTTCACCATTGTTGTTGGTGCTGAGGTTGAACTTCTTGTTCTTCGGCAAGATCCATGTGGGGTAAGATTTCGACAATGAGAACTTGTCAAAACCTAAACTCAACCATCCTTTGGTGAGCATGAATAAAGGCTCATTTCCTTCAGGAATGGCGGTTACTTGATGGTCATAAAACCCAAGAAATGCCTCATTTTCAATGGCTTCACCTGTGAGTACGTTGCCAGACACAACACGGGTGTTATCGTCGCTGATTTGATTCGCAAGATCTTTCTTCAAAGAAGCGCCCAATCGGATGTTGTAGTACTTAGGGCTGTTCATGTTCGCCCCGGTAAATGCCACGGTTCGTTGAACATCGAATTTACCAGTGCTGAGCACCTTACCGATGTTTGCGACGTCCTGGTAGTTCACATACCAAACCACTTCGCCCTTGTTGATCGGGCTAATGTGGTGAATTTGTACACCGACATTTCCTGCTGGATGCGGACCATCGATTTCATGCAGTTCTACACCAGAGGTGCCTTTCAAAACAGTGCTCCCCTTCTTGTACGAAAGGTGAACTTTTTTGTCGCCTGCCAATAAATTCAAGGCGTCCATTCCCTTCTGGAAGTCATCCATTTTGTCTTTCATTACAAAATCCGTGTCCGGAGCCAAGGGCGCTGAATCGAATCCTGAAACGAAGATGGCTTTGGGCTGTTCTTCAGGGTTAGCAATGACGTCGTATGGACGCTGACGAACGAACGGCCACAATCCCGATCCAAGCATTTTCTCGAGGATTTCCTCACGTTTCATGGATGCAATGTTGATTGCACCAAGGTCTTTGTAAGTGTTGCTTCGGTCAGCAAGCACTCGAACCTCCAAAATTCTTCTTTTTTCTCCTCGAACAATTTCGGCAATCTCACCACTCACCGGAGAGCAAAACAGCACTTTATCGTTGCTTTTGTCAAAAAAGAGCGGTTCTCCCGCTTGGATGGATTCTCCCGCTTTCACGGTTAATTTCGGTACGAGACCGTGAAAATTCGGTGGGCGAATTGCGTAGACATCCGCGGTAATGGGTTGATCCATTGTTTGCTGGGCTTCCCCAATCAATCTAATATCGGCACCCTTGCGGATTTTTATTGATTTCGACATATCTAGGTGTATGCGTTACATTTGAGCGGCAAAATTAAATAATTGTGCACGTTCTTTGTGGTTGTCAATTTCATTTGTCACAATTTAGAACGAATCTAAATAAGTATTTTCATGATGCAAAACATTTGCTCCCCTCGTCCTTCGTTTTTATGCTCCTTTTTCATCTTCCTGTGCTCATGTTCTGCAATGATGGACGCGTCAAACGTTTCTCTATCTGCCACTCCTTCTTCATCCACTGAGCCTTCACCACTGAATTATGGCAATTCTGTGTACGAACCTTTCATCAAAACGATTCAAGTCTTTCCACAAGAGGCTCCGTTGGCACTTCCTTTCATTGAATTAAACACACAAATTCCCCTTGAGGTTCATTTTGACGATCTAAATGGTGGTTTTCAGGATTATCGCTACCGGGTGATCCATTGTAGTGCAGACTGGCAACCTTCTGATTTGGATTACACGGAGTACATCCGAGGCTTCGAAACGATGCAAATCGATGATGTCGAATCTTCGTTCAACACCAAGGTACAATACACCCATTACCAGTTCACTTTCCCGAACGACATGATGGTTCCAACGCTTTCTGGAAACTACTTGATTGAGGTTTTTCCCTACGATGCTCCCAACCGACCGCTTTTCTCTCGAAGAATTGTGGTCTATGAACAATTGGTGCGTTTTCGAACTGAGGTGAAGGCACCCACCGTCATTTCAGAGCGCAGATACAAGCAGGAAATTGATTTTGATGTGGTGATGTTTGATTACACCATTGATCGACCTTACCAAGATTTGGACATCGCTTTGCTACAAAACCACCGTTGGGACAATGCCATTACCGATCTCAAACCGGTTTTTGTGAAGGGGAATGAGTTGGTGTATGATCACGATACGGAGAATAATTTTGATGGAGGCAACGAGTACCGTTTTCTCGATCTCAAAGATTTGCGTTTTTTGCCCATCAATGCAGACAGTTTGAGGGAGGCGAAGGACGCCTGGCAACTGTATCTTCGGGCAGATCAAAAAAGGAGCTTTGATACGTATCGAACAGTTCAGGATATCAACGGGAAATTTTTGATCAAAAACGATTTGTTTGACGATCAGCTCGAATCGGACTACGTCAATGTGCACTTCCAACTGGATTATCCTCTTGATTTGGTGGATGGCGGGGTTTATCTTCTTGGTGAATTCAATGCTTACGAACGAAATCAGGCGAGCAAAATGACGTACAACCGCGCCAAAAAATGCTTTGAAATTGAGCTGCTTTTGAAACAGGGTTATTACAATTACATCTATTTGAGCAAATTTGATCGCGACCCTGAGGCTGATATTAAACTGATTGAGGGGAGTCATCAAGAAACGGAAAATGAATACACGGTGATTGCCTACAATTATGATCCGAGCGGTTATGATCGTGTAGTGGGAATCCTTGTTACTGACAGCTTTAACCGTTGAGGGTACGAACTGCATGAATGACGGTTTCAAGTTTGAATTCGTTTGCGTACATTTGAGAATATGGCGTCGAACAAGAACACTGCATTGACTTCAGGGATTTACGTCTCTGCCGAAGCTCGCTACGAGGAACGTTTTTCCGCACCGGATGAAATGCGTTATATCTTTTCCTACGAGATTGAGATTGAGAACAGAACGGAAAAAAGCATTCAATTGATTTCAAGAACGTGGAATATTTTTGATGCCAATGGTCAACACCGCACGGTTCAAGGAAAAGGAGTGATTGGTGAACAGCCGGTGATTCTTCCTGGGAATTCTTTTTCTTACCGCTCAGCTTGCGACCTCCTCTCCCCTTTTGGCAGTATGAAAGGAGCCTACACGGTGCTCGATTATTCTACAAGAGCATTGGTCAAAGTCGCTATTCCCGAATTCAAGCTTGAGGCCCCTTGGATCTTGAATTGAGATGCTGAAACACCGTCCCTTTTTTGTGAAGTTAGGTTTGATTTTTATCACCTTAACGGTCCTTGCTTCTTGCACTTCAAGCCAGAATAAATTCACCGGGATTAGCCTTGTGGGTACGGCTCAAAAAACGAGCGAAAACGATTTGGTTCCGATTTTGGAATTGTCAGCAAACGCAGTTGCACTCATGCCATTTGCTTACGAAAATGCTCGGGATGCTCAACTCCTTTATTCCGGACTCGATTGGCAATGGTGGGGCGAAAAACCAGATGGAATTCGAGAACAGATCGACCTCGCCCACTCCAAAGGCTTGGAGGTGATGATCAAGCCTCAGATTTGGCGTTTTGATGGAAGCTATACGGGTCTCCTTGCTTACGATAGCGAAGAAGAGTGGTTCCATTTTGAAAAAGACTACCTCGAATACATTCTTATTTATGCCCGAATGGCAGAAGAAACGAAAGCCAGTCTCTTGTGCATTGGTACGGAACTGGGTGCTTTTGTCGAGGGTCGGCCGGAATTCTGGAAAAAACTCATCCAAGAGGTGAAAAAAGTCTACCATGGAAAGCTCACTTATGCTTCCAATTGGGACGATTACAAGCGTTTTCCTTTTTGGGCAGACCTCCACTTTATCGGTATTGACGCGTACTTTCCCTTGAGTGATGAACAAACGCCTTCGGTCGAAAAATGTCAGGAAGCGTGGAACAAACATGCAAGTGAAATGCAGGCGATTTCGAACCAATTCAATAGGCCTGTTTTGTTTACCGAGTGGGGATTCCGGAGTATGGACTATTGTGCAAAGGAGCCTTGGAACTATGAAATGAGAAATCAAAGCAATTTATTGGCCCAAAAAAACGCAATAGCCGCTACCTTTGAAAGCGTTTGGAAAGCACCTTGGTTTGCTGGTGGATTTTTATGGAAATGGTTCCCGAACAATGCTCGAAGTGGCGGACCCAACGACCAACAATTCACCCCTCAAAACAAACCTGCTTTAACAACGATTAAAAAGTATTTTGAACTATACAACACCTCAAATCAATGAACATTCTCATTACTGGAGCATCGAGTGGAATTGGTGCCGCAACCGCGAAGAAACTGAGTGAAAACGGACACCTTCTCCTTCTCGTCTCAAGGAGTTTAGACAAATTAGAAGCGCTCAACAAGAGTCTAGGTGGAAAACATACCGTTGCCGCCGTAGATGTTTGCGATTACTCAAGCCTTTCTGACGCCGTGAACGATTTCAGCACAAAAAATGGCGGACTCGATGTATTGGTGAACAATGCAGGTCTTGGCATATTTGACCCCATAACGGAGGGAAAGATTGAAGATTGGCACCAGATGGTTGATGTTAACATCAAAGGGCTACTCAATGCCATTCACTGCTGTCTTCCGCTCTTGAAAGCAGCAAAAGGACATCTACTCAACCTCGGTTCTGTTGCCGCACATCAGGTATTTCCGAACAACGGCGTTTACTGTGCGACGAAGCACGCTGTCCTGGCCATTTCTGAAAGTTTGCGTTTGGAATTGTCTTCGGAGCTTCGTGTTACCACCATCTCCCCCGGAGCCGTAAATACGCCTTTCATCGATCAAACCAATAATGAAGACTTGCTGAAAAACTATAAATCGTATTTTGCAGCAGGATTGGACCCCATGGAGATTGCCCGTCAAGTTGCTTGGGCCATTGAAGCACCAAAGGAAGTAGTCCTTTCTGAAATCATCGTGAGACCGAACAAACAAACAATATGAAACGATTAGTACTAGCCGCGAGCATTTTTGTGCTCTTGTTGAGTTCTTGTGGAGAAGAAGAAACCGTTTACCAAGAAGCACCTAAACCAAAACCGGGCAACCACAATGTTGACCCCAACCCTGAATTAAAGGCTAACGTTGATTCCTTGAGATACGTTTATAGTCGTCCGCTCAACAACGGAATTTACCTCGCCAACAGAACGGGGTTCACCGTAATCACCCTCTTACCTGTTGAGGCTTACGAAAAGCCCTTAGGTCGTTTTGTGAATTGTGATTTAGGTCCGGAAACAAAATACGTCGTTACCGATGTTCGCCGATCCGTGCATTTCGACGAAGAAACGGGCTTAGAAAAAATGGATGGCGGATTCTCTTTGAGCTTAAGTGAGAAGCAAATTCAGGAAGCAAAGGCATTCCAACAACGCTTTGCAGACAAAAACTACGTGGTGATCTTGAACGAGCGCCCGATCAAAACAGGCCCAATGTCTGAACTCCTTGAGGAAAATAAAATCAATTTCACCACCTGTCCTGAAAGCGAAGAAGAAGCACTCATGGCATCCATGAATAATTTCAGAAACACTAAAAAGGACGAAACGGAGACCCTCGAAGAACTCAAGAAAAAAGCGGAAGAAGAAGAAGCAAAAAAAGAGTGAAAGGGATTTTGAACATATCCACCTCCGACCCGGATTGGCTTGAAAAAGCGCTCAAATGCTATCGAGATAAGCACCCATTTCAACTTACGGACGATGTGGGACTGGGAATCACGGAAAAAGACTTGGTTTCTGCCGTAAAACTCATTCAAAAAGCCAAAAAAAACGGCAACATGAGTGTGAAACAAATCGCTACCGTGCTCACCTCCCTCGGTCTAAGTAGTGTTGGCATTTGGTTGATTTTGATTGCCGTGGCCGACCCTGAACCAACGAGCAAATTGGGAATCCTTTTGGCGGGAGGTGTTGCGCTTATCGCTTTGGGCGGACTCAGCATTTTGCGCTCTTTGGGCATGACGTGGAAAGTCTCTGCAAGCACAAAGTTAGCGCGGTTTACCGTGGAACCGAAGTAAGACTTTACGCCTAAGCTTCAACCCGAAATTTCCTTCAAATTATAACATGAAACCCGATGAAATTCGCATCGGGTTTCTTTTATTTGCATTCGTGAACCACGCATTACACTTGGGATTTTTCTGCAGCTCGATCAGTTGGGGCGGACTTGAAATGAACGTCGCACGTTTTGCTCATGCCTTTGCTCAGCGTGGCTGGAAAGTGAGTTTGTTTGCGGTTCCAAACACACCCCTTTTCGACAAGGCCTCCTCTCTTGGTTTAGCGCCTATCCCCATTCGTCATCATCGTAAATATTTCGATCTGAAAGCCGTTCAGCACTGGAAATCATTGATTGAAAAGCATCAAATTGATGTTGTGTGGATTCGCGACACCCGAGACATGCAGGTAGCCGGACTCGCAAAGCAAAAAGCAGAGGGAAATGTAAAATTGGTGTACCAGCAAGCCATGCAACTTGGAGTGGATAAAAAGGACGTGTTCCATACTCAGCGTTTTCAGCGGATTGATGCTTGGATTGCTCCTTTGCAGTTTTTGGCCAATCAAGTTCAAAAAAGAACCAAATACCCTTCGAACCGCATTCACGTTATTCCCTTGGGCACAAAAGCCAGTCGGTTCCAAAACCTCCCTGAAAAGAGAGAAGCCAGAAAACACCTTCAACTTCCCGAAGAAGCCATCATTGGTGGACTCATTGGAAGGTTTGATCCTCTAAAAGGTCAGTATTTTATGCTTGAAGTGCTGGCGGAAATGCGGGATGAATACCCCAACCTTCATCTGATGTTCGTTGGTGAACCTACAAAGCATGAGGGAGATGAACATTACAAAAGCATCCTCGAGCGGATCCAAAAAGAAAAGCTAGAAGACCGAGTGCACATCTTACCTTTCATGGCAGATATCGAAAAGGCGTATGCAGCGATGGATCTGGCCATCATGGCAAGTGCGGGAGAAACCTTCGGAATGGTCACCATTGAAGCCATGATGAGCGGACTCCCCGTAATGGGAACCAACACCAGCGGCACACCCGAGATATTGGGTCAAGGCAAATATGGAGTACTTTTCACCCCAAACGAGCTGAGCGAAGCTAGGTCTGCAATGAAGCAACTCCTCCAAGGTGAAGAAAAAAGGAGAACCCTTGGAATGAAAGCACAAAAACATGCTTTGAAGCACTTTGCCATGAAAGAGGTGATGAACCAGCTTGAAAACTTGATCAAAAAGTTGTGATGCTTTCTTGAAGCAAGATTACTTCCTTGTTCCTACTTTTGCTGCATGAGGATAATCATTCTTTCTTCCTTCCCTCCATTGCGTGGAGGAATTTCTCAATTCAATGCATCATTGTACAGAGCACTTCAAGAAGAAGGACATGATCTCTTGGCCCTTGGGTTTTCGGTGCAATACCCAAAACTACTTTTCCCGGGAAAAAGACAGGATGTTGACCGAATCAATAGTCAACATCAAATGGAGGTTGAACGAATTCTTCACTCTTTTCAGCCGCTGACTTGGAAAAAAACAGCGCAGCGAATTGATGCCTTTCAAGCAGATCTCCTCATTGTGCCGTTTTGGGTGAGTGTCTTAGCTCCTTCATTGACAGGTGTTTTGAGAAGAATCAAGTCATCACCAAAAGTACTTGGGTTAATCCACAACGCCGTTCCCCACGAAGCCAAATTTTATGATGCGCCTTTGTTTCAGCGGTTTGCAGCAAAGTTGGATGTGGCAATTGTGTTAAGTGAAGCGGTAAAAAAGCAGGTGGAAGAAATGAATCCGCAGCTTCGTATTTTGGAACTAAGGCACCCCATTTATAGTCACTTTGGAATCCATTTGAATCCCGACGAAGTAGTTTCACTCAAAACCAAGTACCATCTCAATCCTGATAAAACCTGCCTTTTGTTCTTCGGTTTGATTCGAGAATACAAAGGTCTGGAAGTCTTGCTCGACGCTTTCGAACAGCTTTCCCCCTCTTTCCAATTGTTGATCGTTGGAGAGGTGTATGGTGATGCAAAAGCAATCGAGGAAAGGATTCAAAAGCACCCGCGGAGAGCCGATATTCACTTTGAAAATCGTTTTGTTGAAGACGATGAAGTGGCTGGAATATTTTCCATGGCCGATTACGTGCTTTTGCCCTACATCAGAGCATCTCAAAGTGGAGTTACAGCCGTAGCCATTCACTTTGAAAAACCCATTATTGCGAGTAATGTTGGTGGTTTGAGCGAATTCATTCACCAAGGAAAAACGGGAGTGCTGGTT
>CAZYPV010000046.1:9853-26455 GCA_964649515.1 uncultured Comamonadaceae bacterium
GCCTTTGCAACGGATCGTGGAGTGGTTTTGGTCAATTTGGGCCTTTTCAACAAGATTGAAAACGAAGCACAACTTGCTGCCATTCTTGCACATGAGGTTACACACTTTGCTGAGCGTCACAACTTATCTAGCAGGCTTAAGGCCCATGAAATTGTGAATAGCAAAGGCAATCAAAAAGTGAGAACTATTGATGGTTTTCTATTAAGAAAACATGCTTACGATCGCAGTTTAGAGTATGAAGCCGACTTAAAGGGAGCCGAAAGGATGATGTCGACCAACTACCAACTACAAGCACTTTTAGATGTTTTCGATGTTTTGAATGATTCCAGAAACCCGTACAAATATGTTCTTAGCGAAACTGCGCTTTTAAACATGGGCGGAATGGAAATTGCTTCCTCTATTGATGCCGAGTTGATGCTCATTGATTCTTTAATGAAAGACCAAGACAAGCGCTTTGCTGAGCTTGATGATGAAAATCGAGACCTCTACTCTACCCACCCTGCGGTAGAAAAAAGACAACTTGCCATACTCGATGCCATTGGTGAGCGAGACATAAACGAGGGAGAACTTTACCTTGTTGGTGAACAACAATTTGAACTTTGCCAGAAAATGGCGCGTTTAGAGATGGGCAGAATGTACAATAATAGTGGAAGCTTTGCTGAAGGACTATATCACGCCTTACTTCTCAATGAAGACCTCCCTAATCATCCTTACAATGAGCAAGGAATGATGACTTCCTTGTTTGGATATACAACAGAACGACTTAACTCAACCATCAATGGTTCCGGAAGCTCTATTAGTATTTCAATAAAAGAAGAAAAGGGTCCGGCAGACGACAACAGTTTTGCCCTAGATTGGGAAAGCATTCCAATATCACAGTTCAAAAAGTCCTTGCTTAAATTAAACACCATTGACCTTGTCTCTTTAACATATGCTATGGCAGACGAGCTCGAGCAGTCATATCCTGAAGATGTTCTCTATACACGAGTGAAAGAATTATTGGCTCGAGCGATGATTAAGAAATATAATCTGAAAATTGACGGCGGAGTAGCTCGTTTCAGTGAACCAAATAAATGGAGCGAAAAGGCTTCTTACGATTACTTAACGGCTCTCATTAAAGACGAAGATTTTCAAAAGATATACACGAAGGCAAAGGAGCAAGAAGATCTTCAGAACAATTGCGTAAAAGAAAAGGTTCCTTTCTCACAAACCCTCCTCGAAGGTTTCAAAACAAGTGTTTTTGCTGATCAAGGAGCAAACGATGTATTGCTGCTTTCGCCCATCTATAGAACATCTAAAAGCATTCCCAAAGGAAACAAGTACCTGCCCATTGCTTCTGAGTTAAAACAAAAAGAAATGGTTTCTACTGTGCGGGAAATGTCGGAAAACAGTGAACTGCACTTGGAGGTTCTTGATCTAAAAAGCGCTGTAGATAAAAGTGCTGAACGTTTGAACGAAAACATGTTGCTTTCTGCATGGATGAACCGACAAACAAATAGCAATGAATTTCCTATTACTGCAGACTATCAAGAAGTTCTAAACATCCTACAAAGGCGAAACATCAGTAATGTTGGTCAATTCTCCATTGTGTATTACGAGGTACCGAAACTACCTATAAAGGATAGACTTGGCACTTTAATTGGCTTAATCTTACCTTTACCAATGGCCATATTCTATGTAAAAGAAGCCTTTGCAAAAAATCGCTTTTTGATTACTTATCGAACTTTGGTAAATGTGGATCTGGGAATTATTACTTGGACAGAATTAAAAGTGCACAAAGGTAACAAAGACCATATGCCTTTAATCCTTCAGAAAACAGAAAATTACATTAATGAACTCCAAAAATAAACCCATCATGTTACGTACTGTACTTCTTTTATTTCTTCTTAGCATTGGAGTTCAACATACTTTTGCTCAACTCAAGCAGCGCAATTCCAGAATTGAAATCGCGAGTTCTTCTTTTACAGGAATTAAAAACTATGGAATTATTTCAGGTGGTCCTTCGCTTTCTTTCACTCAAAAAGTAAGTGGCATCATGGAAATCGGCGTTTATGCTGGTAATACTTATGGTATCCAAAGTAATAAGTTCAGACTCATTTTCAAACCTAAAGAAGGAGCAGGCGTCACTCAAATATCGCGCTTAACAGAATTTGGGGTTTTTGTGAATCTTTTCTTAAAGCAATACATGGGAAGCACGGCACCAATTGGCTCTCACCTAACCGTTGGCTTGGGCTACGGTTCAATGGAAATAGAACATACCTTAACTGAAAGCAACATAGACTTTCGAGATCGACCACGATGGAATTCCTCCACAAACGATCATATAAGACTTCTCTTGGGTTTGGGGAAAACGGTTCAATTTGACAGTCATATTACTCTACGAGGTATGGTTAGCATGAACCCGTATATCAAACTAAATGAGAAAGAAAACACCTCACTACCTGATTTTCTCCAGGAACAGGGTATGGAAAGATTGCCTACAGGACCTGCAAGTCCTTACTCCTTATTCAGCGTCTTGTTTGCCTTAGGATATCAGTTTTAGTCAAGCATTTTCACATTCATAAAAAAAGCCAAGGATCAGAGGTCCTTGGCTTTTTTGTTGCATTTCGCTTGAAATAAATAAATATCAGTCGCGCAGCACAAAAGCTTCTAAGCCAATGAGCAATGGATCAAATACGAAGGTCTGAATAAGCACCACATCATCCCCGTTCACCACGCCATACATTCGAGCGGTATCCCAAGGGTGAATTTCGCCGCTATCGTCAATGATCTGCTGAGCAATCGCAGGCTTGTAGTAAATGTCCATCTTCTTGGTTTTTCCTGAAGCTTCCAATACTCGAATAGTGAAGGCTGGCTGACTATTCAAGAGGCTGTCTTCCGCCTCCGGAGTCATGTGACTCTGATACGTTTCCAAGTGTACTTTTTTGTAGCGAAGGAAATAATCTTTCACTGCCAGAGTATCGAACTGGGGAATGTCCATATCGAGCAAACGGGAGTGCAGCACCAAGTCGTTTTGACCGTTGTAATGAATGTCAAAACTCCGGTTTTCTTCGTTATGATGAATCACTTCCACTTTTTTGATGTCTTCCAAATTGGGGTAATCAAAAATCCCCGTGTATCGCCATTCTTCTTCGTCTGTAAAAAAGCGCGTACTCAAAAAGCCGGTAAAACCTTCCATGTGCGTAATGAATGGGTCGGGAGACCTTCCCTCCTCTGGGGTTTCCAAAATCATGTAAGTACCGGTATGATCGGCAGTGGGAGTTCCTACGATGTAGGTCTTTTCCGGTTGTTCTCCCCCCGTGAAAATCTCCACGCTTTTCCCCGTTTGCATGAGTTTCAGCATGTTTTCTTTGGCTGATGCAGGAACGGGCGACTTCACACGAATCCGCTTAAAAGTCTTCAAAAGCAAATCCACTGCATCTTTCCTAGCTTTATATTTCTTGTTCAAATCCCAATACCGACTATTGGGGTCTCTTTCGAGTAACACACTTTGTCCGTTTGCATCCGTGATGAAAATCTTGTTCACCGTTGAAGTATCTTCGATGGCAAAGTTGGCCAAGGGGTTTTTGGACAGCGTACTGTTCTCTTCACCATAGAAATACCAAACGACCCCACTCACCACTGTTAGCGCGATGAGGATAAATAGCAGATTTAGATTTTTTCTCATTGTTTGTTTTTCGCTTTAGCGGTATATTTTCTTTTTCTCAGCACTCCATTAACGATTCCCAAAAGCACTACCAAAGCCAAGGGAATAACCATATTCAAGCCTTGCCAAAATCCACGGTCTTTCACTACGGCCATTTGATCGAGTTTTCGGAGTTCAATGGTTCTCGACCTTAAGGAAATCAGAGCTTCATCATCCAACAAGTAGTTGACGCAATTCATCAAAAAGTCCTTGTTATCGAACACCACTCTTCGCGCATTTCTATCGTATCCCAAGGGAAGAGGTTGATACATCCCTCCTTCCACGGGCATCACTTTGTTTCTTGCGATATCTCCATCGGCAATCACAATCATTTTGGTATCTGCACTTCGCTCTCGAAAGGCAAATTCAGCACTTTTCTTCAGGGTGTCCACCAAACGGTCTTTGAAGTTGGAAGTAAAATTCCCTTCCAGCAGTACCGCGAGGTTTTGCTCACTGGTTCCCGTATTGGTGAAGTAATCGATGTCAAAATTCACCACAGCCGTATTGATGCGCACTGGGGCATTTTGAATTCTGCTTAGAGCTGAAGATTTGAGAAGTGGGGTTTTCTGAATTCGCGGATCGTTCCCAACAAAATCCAAAGATGAGGCAAAATCAAAGCGAATGGGATCCAATTTCGCACTGATGGGATGTCCGTCAGGCGTGGACAAGACCACCGGTGCGTAGTACCAATTGAAAGGCTCATAAATCCGTTGATTTCCGTTTCTACCCGCATCGAGGAAAATCAAATCGCTTTGATAATCGAGCACCATGTTTCGATTGAGCTTCACCCCGTAATCGAACAGCATATCATACAAGCCCATCTCGTTGGTTAAGCCAATGGTCTGTTGGTTCTGCGCCAAACTATCGAGGTCGGTTAGAATGGGGTCAATCAACCAAAGCACTTTTCCTCCACTCATGACGTATTGATCGATGAGCAGTTTGTCTTTGTAGCTGAATACACTGTCGGGTTTCGCTACTATGAGAAGGTCGTATTTCGGCTGACGCTCCGGCACCCCCGGTAATTTATCCGTTAAGGCACTGACTTGATTGTCCAAACGAACGGTGGTGACATCGTAATCTTCATTCAAAGTTCTGGTCCAATCTGCAGTTTCAATGGGTTCGAGCTCTCCATGTCCGTCAAGGAAAGCAATGCTCGGCTTTTCTCTTCGCATCAGGTTGCGGATCTTGCTAGCGAGTTCAAACTCCAGGTTGCTCACCGAATTGTTGATCATCTCATCACTCGGGTCGGGGTTTTCACTTTTATAGAACTGTACTGGTGAATTTTCGCCCTTGTAAGTGATCATTGCAGCCGGCCAAATGTTCTGGTATTTCTTCGCACCGTTCTCTTCGTAGAAAATGTTGGTGAATCTCAATCCCTGTTCCCAAAGTGCTTTCTCGTTTTCACCAATGGTTTTTTCATCTCCGCTTTCGTAGATATCGATAAACTCGTATTCGATTTGGTCGCCGCTGTAATCTCTAAATTCATCCAGAGCCTCTTTGATGCTTTGTTGGAGCCGCTTCCATTTTGCGGGAAAAGTACCGTTGAGATACACCCTTACAAAGATGACATCATCTACCTCCGCCAGCATTTCTTTGGATGCATCGGTGAGGGAGTGGCGTTTTTCTTGAGTTAAGTCAAATTTCGTGAAGAAGAGGGAAGACAATACTGCCAAAACCAAAACGATCACACTGCTGAGCAGCCATTGTACGATATCGGACTGTTTTTGCTTGTTTTTCATCACCATTTTCTACTTTGAAGTACCAAGCGCGTCACCAAGAGAAACAACGCAATTAAAGCCAGGAAATAGGCCACATCTCGGGTATCGATCACCCCTTTTGCCAAGTTGACGTTGTGATCGTATATCCCCAAGGCCAAGATATAGGTATCGAGATCGCCAAAAAGTTTGAACGACCCAATGGATTCAAACCCGATAAAGAAGAAGAAACACATCATGGCACCTAAAAGGAAGGCAATGATTTGGTTGGAAGTGATGCTGCTCGCAAAAACACCAATGGCCACGTACGCTCCACCGAGGAAAATCAAGCCGATATAGGACCCCATAGCTCCTCCACTGTCGATGTTTCCAACTGGGTTCCCCATGAAGTAAACTGAAATGTAATAGACCAAAGTAGGCAGCAAAGCAATGACAACCAGTGTTAGTCCGGCAAAATACTTTGCAAGAACGATGTTCATATCGCTCAGCGGTTTGGTGAGCAGCATTTCGATGGTTCCTGTTCTTTTTTCTTCCGCAAAGCTACGCATGGTAATGGCTGGAATAAGGAACATGAAGACCCAAGGAGCGAGTTCAAAAAGCGGGTTCACATTTGCGAATCCGGAGTCGAGAACATTGAAGTCCTGCGGAAAAACCCACATAAACAAGCCAACGAGAAGGAGAAAAACCCCCATCACCACGTAGCCAATCAGCGAGCTCAGGAATGAACGTATTTCTTTTAAATAGAGTGCTATCATAACGAAGGCTTAAAATTAGGGCAATTCAGGGACGGGATGAGCCCAAAAAAAATCATTTTTTCACAACTCAACGTGAGCGAGATGGTTTTATGTTCAAAGGAGGGCAAAATGCTCACGCTAAAACGTGCCGCTGTTCGCTCGTCCAAGCCTCTGGTTTCTCTGCAAAAAGCGCTTTGGTAGCAGGCCAAACCACCCCGAAGAGTTCGCTGTTCTTGTACTCCAAAAGGTATTTTTCATCTTCCCACCAGCTGTACGTAAAGAACACCTCGGGCGAATTCACATCTTGAAGCAATTCCAAGCGAAGGCAGCCCTCGACCTTTCGAATGGCTTCTTTATGGGCGTTAAAAAGTGCTTGAAAAGCCTTGATCTCTTCCGGTTTAAAAACCATTTTAACTATCCTGATTTTCATTGAATTGAATTCTAACAACGCTACTAACGCTGAGGTTGAACAAGCGTGCAGCACCGCCACCATTTCCTTCGGCTCCCTTATTGATGGCAATTTCAAGCACTTTGGCATGGTTAAAAATCGCAACCTTCTCTCCTTCCACTACATCGTTGTAATGCGCGCTGATTTTTCGAATATCGAAAGTTCTTCTTCGGAACTGAATGTAAAATTCGCGCCCTTTCCCCACATCGCGAAAAAGTTGGTACGTGATGTTGGTATGGGCATTTCCGTATCGATCGATGTGGGTAACGTGTCCGCGCAAAGCATTGGCCTCAACGAGCGGACGAAGGCGTTCGGCTTGATGGATCTCTTTGATTTGTTTACCAATCACCTCAGGAGTGCCACCTCGGGCGAGATGACAAGCAGCTTTAACAAAAATGGTGCGCAGAGGAAAAGTGAGCTCATTGGACTCCCAATCCAAATTCAGTTCATACACCGCATCGGGAGTTTTATCGAAAATCAAGCTAAACACCCCATTGTCTGCACCAATAAAATAATGTCCGTTATATTCAACCACCAAATGGGGGATTTGAGCTGAAGCATCTGGGTTTACGCCAATAACGTGGATGCTCCCCTTGGGGAATTCATGATAACTCTGGCGGAGCATCATTGCTGCATGGTTGGTATCAAAAGGTTTAACGGAATGGGAGATATCCACAATTACCGCTCCTGGGAGTTGGGAATAAATGGCTCCCTTGACCACGGCCAACGCGTGATCTTTGATTCCCATGTCTGATATCAGTGTTATGATTCCCATATTAATTATCCACCAATTGCAAAGGTGCAAATCAACTGGGAGATATTTACTTATTTTTGCTTGAAAATATGCACTGTTAATTTCTACATATTGCAAGAGAAAGAAATTGCGATTCCTTTAGTGGACCCGCTGGAGTTTTACGGAACGAACGACAGCAAGTTAAAACTCATCAAAGAGCACTTTTCGAAATTGAAAATTGTGGCTCGAGGAAACCAGATCAAGGTCTATGGCGACCCTACGGAGATTGAGCGCTTCAACAAGCAGCTCGACTTGATCTTTTGGCACCTTGACAAGTATCAGCGTCTGACCGAGAGAGAGCTTGAAAAGTTGCTGGGTGCCGACGGTGAGGTGGTGCGAAAAAATGCCAAGAAAGACGACATCCTCGTTTATGGCCCCGGTGGAAATCAAGTGACTGCTCGAACTCCCAACCAACGTAAAATTGTGGAAGCCTGCATGAAGGACGACATGGTGTTTGCCATTGGTCCGGCAGGAACAGGAAAAACCTACACCGCAGTAGCCATGGCCGTTCGCGCCTTGAAAGAAAAAGAGGTGAAGCGCATTATTTTAACCCGTCCCGCAGTTGAGGCCGGAGAGAACTTGGGCTTTTTGCCGGGTGACCTCAAAGAAAAGCTCGACCCCTACCTTCAGCCCTTGTACGACGCCTTGTTGGACATGCTTCCCTACGAGAAAGTAGCCGATTACTTGGAAAAAGGCGTAATTGAAGTCGCCCCTCTCGCCTTCATGCGTGGAAGAACCTTGGACAAAGCCTTCGTCATCCTCGATGAAGCCCAAAACACCACCGTAGCCCAAATGCGGATGTTTTTAACCCGGATGGGACGCTCGGCGAAGTTTGTGATTACCGGAGATGCCTCACAAGTTGACCTCCCGAAGAAACAAGGTTCTGGTCTTGTTTATGTGCTCCGCATCTTAAAGGAAGTAGAAGGCATAAGTTTCATCCAACTTACGGGAGAAGACGTCATCAGGCACAAGCTGGTGAAACGCATCATTACCGCATTTGAAAAAGAAGACGAATGAAAAACGTTTTAGGCATTCTCGCGTCCTTCGGGGTATTGGTCTTGATCATTTCGGGCTGTGAATCGCCCAGAAACCTCCATCAATCCATCACAGGAAGCTGGCAAATGCAGATTGATTCCTTTTCAGGATCCTCCATCCCTCCCAGCATTAAAGCCTACACCAAAACATGGGGAGACAGCATACAGTACATCTTTCAACCCGACAATAGTTACACCATCATCTCTCCACGACTCCCCGATGGAAAAAGGGGAACCTTTATGGTGAGCGAAGAAAGGCAAGAAATCGTGCTGCGAATGGCCGAAGAAGACCCTAATATTGTAGAAGTGAAAAAAACAACTCCAGACACCCTCTATTGTGAGAGTTACATTACCGCATCTGGAAAAATGATTTTTCAATTGATTCGAAATTCAGCCACGAAATAGTCGATCGTTGAAAAGAGCATAGAACATATAATTGAGCAAGTAAAAAAAATGAACAGTATCGTTAAGAGTGACTTCCAATTTCCCGGTCAGGAAAAGAAATACCAAGGAAAAGTAAGGGACGTTTATTACCTTAAAAACAACCGCTTATTGATGGTAGCGAGCGATCGAATTTCCGCATTTGACGTTGTACTCCCCAAAGGGATTCCTTTCAAAGGACAAGTGCTCAATCAACTCGCCTCTCGTTTTTTGGATCTGACGGAAGACATCGTTCCCAACTGGAAAATTGCTACTCCCGACCCCAACGTCACCATCGGTCATGCCTGTGAACCTTTTAAAGTAGAAATGGTGATTCGAGGATATCTTACCGGACATGCATGGCGCGTGTATCGAGAAGGAGGAAGAAACCTTTGCGGGGTGACCTTGCCTGAGGGCTTGAAAGAACACGATCGACTACCTTCCCCCATCATCACCCCTTCAACAAAAGCAGAAGAAGGTCATGACGAAGACATCTCCAGGGAGGAAATCATTGCGCAAGGCATCGTTTCTGAAGAAGACTACATCAAACTTGAGGGCATCACTCGCGCCTTGTACAAAAGAGGAAGTGAAATTGCTGCGAAACAAGGACTCATCCTTGTGGACACCAAGTATGAATTTGGAAAGCGAAACGGAATCATCACCCTCATCGATGAAATCCATACCCCCGATAGCAGCAGGTATTTTTATGCTGAGGGCTATGAAGAACGCCAGGCAAAAGGGGAACAACAGAAGCAATTATCGAAAGAGTTTGTAAGAGAATGGCTCATCTCGAAAGGATTTATGGGAAAAGATGGTCAGGAAATACCGGAAATGACCGATGAATTCATTGCCTCTGTGAGTGCGCGATACATTGAACTGTTTGAAAAAGTGACCGGCACCCCATTTGTAAAAGCAAAAACCAACAACCTCGCCGAACGAATTGAAAACAATCTTTTGGACTATTTAGCGAACGGATAAATCATGGCTATCGACATTCAAAACTCCCTTCAAGAAGCCTGCAATGCGCTTCGAGACAACAAAGTAATACTCATTCCATGTGAAATGGGGTGGGCCCTAGCATGCGATGCACAATCATCTGTGGCAGTAGAAAAAATGCTCTCCATTTTGCCTGAAGACGAACAAGAAGCCCCTACTCTCTTGGTGGATGATGACCGGAAGCTCAACCGGTATTTTAAAGAAATTCCCGAAGTGGCTTGGGACCTCCTCGAAACCGCCATGAAGCCACTCACCTTTGTGTTTGAAAATAGCATGAACATTCGGGAAGAATTGCAAGGAGAAAAGAAATCCATCGGCATTCGTATCAGCAAGCACGCCTATGTATCCGCCCTTGGAAAGAAGTTTGGGAAAGCCATTGCCGCCGTTGAACTGTACGACGTGAGCAAGGAAGAACGCAGCAAAATTCAAGAACACGTTGACTTCACCCATCCCGGAGAAGCCGATGATTTTGAAATGGACAACATTGACGTGATTGGCATTCGTCCGAACGGACAGGTTACCGTTTACTAGAACCCGCCAAGTGTTGGCGAGAAATTAATTTTCAACCGGCATTTTCGCGCCGAGCCACGCCCCCATGCCACCATCGAGGTTGTACACCGTCTTGCAGCCCATGTTGCTCAGCAGGTCCATTGCTTTTGAGCTTCTTCCCCCCTTAGCGCAGTAAACAAAAATCACCTGAGTGCTGTCCAAAGTCGCCAATTGCTGTTCGAAGTCTTCAGCATAAAAATCCATCTCCACAGCCCCTTTAATCTTGCCTCGCTGCACCTCTTCTGGAGTGCGAACATCAAGCACAATGCCCGGAGTTTCTTTCATCTTCAGCGCAAAAGCCTCCACATCCAAATCCTGTGCAACAAAAGTAGCATCAACATTCTTCTGCTCAAGGTTTCCGCACTGTGCAAAGAAAACACCCGCCAATAAAATCAATAGGATTCTCATAATACTTGAATTGTTTTGAGCAAAAGTAATCAAAAGACCGTGCTTAATTTGTGAACTACCGAAATCGATCATTTTGAAAAATTACATTTGTGAATATGGAAAGCATCATTGTCGAAAAACTGGAAAGTCATTTTGGACTTCAGGTTTCTGAAATCACCAAAATGAACGGATATGAAACCAACAATTACCGGATTGATACCCCAGACGGAACCTTTGTGTGTAAGCTTCACGGTTTGGAGGAATTGGATGCATTATCTGCCGAAACCCACCTGCTTCTCTTCTTACAAGACCGCTTTCCATACAACACCCCTATTCCCATCCCCATCGATGCGAACGCATGGTTTGTATCATTGAACCATGAAGGAGATCAGTATTTGATGCGTGTCTTGAGCTTCTTGGAAGGCGAATTACTCGCTGAAAACCAAGCGGGTCCTGAATTATGGAGTCATTTAGGAAGTTTCACCGCACAACTTCACACCGCTTTGAAGTCGTTTCGAAGTTATGAAATTGAAGCACGCAAGCACATCTGGGACCTCAGCAACGCCCACCTAAATCGGCAAAAAATCTCTTACCTACAAAGTAAGGAAGACCACAAATACGTACTTCATTTCCTGCATTCCTTCGAGCAGCAGCTCCTGCCCAAACAGCATGAACTACCATCGCAAATCCTTCAGAACGACGGGAACGATTGGAACATATTGACCCATCACCAAGAAATCACCGGGATTATTGACTTTGGAGACGCCTGTTATGGTCCGAAAATCTACGACATCGCCATCACCCTCACCTACCTTATGATGGACCAAGAATTTCCACTGCATGTTGGTGAAGTCTTTTTGGAAGCCTATTGCCAAGAAGAAGCGCTCAGCACCACTGAAGTAGATCTTTTGCACCTGCTTGTTGGTCTTCGTCTCAGTGTAAGTGTCTTGAATTCTGCAGAAGGAAGAGCAGCCTCTCCTTTGAATCACTACCTGACCGTATCTGAAAGAGCCGCGTGGGAATTGCTTCGAAAGTGGGTCAAAATCAACCCAGTTGAAGTAGAAGATCGTTTTAGACGAGCGTGCGGACTTGATTTAAGGGCGAGATCAAGCATGGAAGACCTTCAAAATAAACGGGATGCCATCTTCCCAAAAGCCATGAGCCTGGCCTATGCTCCTAGCCCAATTGTAATGGATGGGGCATTGTTTCAATGCATGTTTGACGATCAAGGAAGGAGCTACCTCGATTTTTACAACAACATTCCTCATGTTGGACACCAGCACCCTGAAATCATCGCCGCCATCAATGCGCAATTGCTCAAGCTCAACACCAATAGCAGGTACCTTCACCCCCTCATGAATCAGTATGGCCAACGTTTGCTCGGGAAATTCAAATCGCCCATCAACAAGCTGTTTTTGGTGAATGACGGCAGTGCAGCCAGCGACCTTGCCATTCGCATCGCCCGGCAAAAAACCCAGCGAGAAACAGTACTTGTAATGGAACACGGCTATCACGGACACACCAGCACAGGAATCGCCATTTCCAATTACAAACATGCCGGAAAAGGAGGTGCAGGAACGCCGGAAAACGTGTGTGTTCTTCCACTGCCAGACATGTATCGCCGACCAGAACAATTGGACGATCATCTCCAACACGCCCTTGCCTTGATCAAAAAAGTGAAACCAGCATGCTTCATATCTGAATCCATCGTTGGCTGCGGCGGGCAAGTTCCACTCCCCAAGGCCTATGCGCAAGCCATACATAAGGCCGTGCGCGAAAGTGGCGGTTACTGCATTGCCGACGAAGTCCAAACCGGTTTTGGGAGAACGGGAAATCATTTTTGGGCATATGAGCATCTAGGGCTTTCGCCAGACATGGTCGTGATGGGAAAATCCATGGGAAATGGTCATCCCATTGCCGGACTCGCGCTCAGCGACGAACTCGCAGAATCTTTTTCGAACGGAATGGAATTTTTTAGTTCATACGGCGCTAATCCCGTTTCCTGTGCAGCCGGGATGGCCCTTTTGGACGTTATAGAAAAAGAACAACTCCAGGAAAACAGCAAGGTTCTAGGCCAATACTTTAAAGAACAGTTGTTATTGATGGCTGATGATTTTGACGTATTGGGAGATGTTCGGGGTGAAGGACTCTTTTTGGGCTTGGACATCGTAGAGGATATAAAAAGTAAAACACCAGCTCCATCAAAGGCCAAAGAAATTCAAAAACAACTCAAGAAAAATGGAATCCTCGTGGGCACCGATGGTCCGCTCAACAGCGTCATCAAAATCAAACCACCGCTCTGTGTGAGCCCAAACGACATTGATGAATTTTTAGATATTTTCCAGAAGATCTTGCGCAAATAGGTGAAGGCAAAGAAATGCCTTAATTTTGTAGCCCATGAATTTAAAGGAGCACCTTCAACACCCCATCTTCCGATGCGTTCAAAGCATAGCTGACCATGAAAATCAACGAGCATTTGCCATAGGTGGTTTTGTGCGTGACCTTCTTTTGGATCGACCATCCAAAGACATCGACATCGTGATTGAAGGCAGCGGGCTCGAGCTCGCTAAAAAAGCCGCTCATTCCATGAAAGTGCAAAAAGTAAGCTACTTCAAGAACTTTGGAACCGCCATGTTCAAAACCGGCGATACCGAAATTGAATTTGTGGGAGCACGAAAAGAATCGTACCAGCGGGATTCTAGAAAGCCCATTGTAGAAAATGGCAGCATTCAAGACGACCAAGAACGCCGTGATTTTACAATCAACGCTTTGGCCATCTCCTTGAATGCCGGCAGTTATGGCGAGCTCATCGACCCCTTTGGAGGAATAGAAGACCTCAATAATCAATTGTTGCGCACCCCGCTCGATCCTGACATCACCTACTCTGACGACCCCTTGCGCATGATGCGTGCAGTGCGTTTTGCCACGCAGCTCGGTTTTCGGATAGAAGAAGCAAGCATGGAAGCCATTTCCAGAAATGCACATCGCATCGGAATTGTTTCCATGGAGCGAATTAGCGTTGAACTCAACAAAATTGTGCTCTCAAAAAAACCTTCTTTTGGTTTCAAACTCTTGGATAAAACGGGCTTACTCGCAGAAATCTTTCCTTTAATGCTCAAGCTAAAAGGAGTTGAAGTGAGAGAAGGAATCGGGCACAAAGACAACTTCTACCATACGCTTCAAGTATTGGACAACGTGGCAGAACAATCCGACAATCTGTGGTTGCGTTGGTCGGCCATCCTCCACGACATCGCCAAACCGCAAACCAAGCGCTTTGAATCTGGACACGGCTGGACCTTTCACGGGCATGAAGACAAAGGAGCACGTATGGTACCTAAAATCTTCAAATCCCTCAAACTTCCGCTGGATCATAAGATGAAGTACGTTCAAAAATTGGTTCTGCTTCATTTGCGTCCCATCGCCCTCACCAAAGAAGTCATTACCGACAGCGCCGTTCGTCGCTTACTCTTCGAAGCTGGGGATGACATTGACGACCTCATGACCTTGTGCAGGGCAGACATCACTTCAAAGAACGAGCGAAAAGTAAAACGATATTTGAGCAACTACGAACTTGTAAAGCAGCGCCTCGTTGAACTGGAAGAAAAAGACCGCATTCGCAATTTTCAGCCTCCAGTAAGTGGTGAAATGATCATGGAGCTGTTCGACATCCCACCTGGAAGACAAATCGGAACCTTGAAGGAAATCATCAAAGAAGCTATTTTGGAAGGAGATATCCCCAACGAGCTTAGTGCCGCAAAGCAGCTTTTGATTGAAGAAGCCGAAAAAATGGGCTTGCACGTGAAGTGAGTTTTGACCTTTTTGTGATCTCTGCTGAGGGAAAGTCCCTTATCTTTGCACTATGGATTTGAAATTAATACTTCTATCGATCGGTCTGCTCGGCTTGGCTTTTGCCGGAATTGCAATTAAAATTCTCGCCAAAAAAGACGGTCAGTTTGCAGGGACTTGCGCATCCAACAACCCGATGCTCAACAAAGAAGGTGAAGCCTGCAGCATCTGTGGAGCTCGTCCGCAAGACAAATGCCGTGGCGACGACGCCGTTGCTTAAACCATTTTAGCAATGACAACGAGGAGAATCATCAAGATCTCCAAACCTATGAACAACAGCATCGTCAAGTTCACGTAGTCTCCGAATTTCAAACCGGTTTTTTTCCCTGTTTTCAAGTTCTCCCACCCTTTTTTGAACACCTTAAATTCTTCGGGGAGGTTATGATAGATCACATAGCTGAGGGGCACAAAAATTATTCCTGAGAAGAAAGCTCCTATGACGGCCTCATTACTAGCGCCTACACTCAATAGGAAAATGAGCAAAATAAACATGGCAAAGGCACAAATCGTTTGAAAGTTTGCTCTTCCCATTCTGCCGTGATCGTTTCGGGGATCATGTTTTGGTCTGGAGTACCGACGTCCGCCACCCATTTTACTCGCTTTTTTACTTTCCTGAGCCTCTTGGGCGGCCTTCCTTCTCATGTAAGCCTCAAAATCACGAACATGTTTGAAATCGTGGGCTGACTTTGTATTCGTGCGTTTTCGCTCCCTGATTTTCCCTGATTTCACAGCCATGATGTAATCATAAGCTTTGTCCAGCTCAATGAATTGCGCCTTCGCCTTACTAGAAGGATTGATATCGGGATGCAATCTTTTGGCCTTAGAACGATAAGCCCTCTTAATGGTCGATTCATCGGCATCCAATGGAACGCCCAAAACGCGGTAAGCCTCTGTAAGTTTGAATGACGCCATTTACTTCTTTTCGAGAATGGAAATAGGGATTGGCCGAAGTTCGTAGTTGGCATTCGACAACAGCTGAAGTAAACCATTTTCACCGATCAAATGCGCCGCACCTACTGCAAAAAACGCTGTTTCTCGCTCAAAAATCGAATCCATTTTAAGTACCCATTTTTCGTTACGGATTTTCAAAAAAACATCTTGATTTTGGTCAAAATAAGCATCTGAAAGCAGTAGCTCTTCCAAGGCATCTAGGTCGTTCTCGCAATAGGCCGAAAACAAGGTGCTAAATTGTGTCGACGATTTCTCAGCATCCAAAACGTCTAGTAAGTCCTCGGCCTGTTTTTGGTATGAAAAACCACCAAATAAAGCCATTTGCTCTTGAATGGTTTCGAGGCCATCGGTAGGAATTCCCCCCCTCCATTCGAGCAGATTATTTTCCATTGAAACCAAGTCCATTTCCCCAGCACTTAGATCCGAGTTCAAGAAGAAAGTCAGCAAAGCAGGTTTCCAAGAATTGAAATATGAGAGTGGTATTCCAAAACTTTCTTGAATGCTTTTATCGAGCCGCTCAAAATCTTCCGTTGAAATCAAATCGCTCAATAGCGTGTCTCCCTCCATGGTTGCAAATTGAGCAATTTCAAAAGGATTGATCTCCTTTGTAAAATCAAGTTCGCAAAAGATCTTATCGCACAAGGGGAGATAGCTTTTTATGGAATCGGAGAGATCGTATTCGCTTGCAGGAAAAAGGTGGACCGTGCCGAGGAGGTATCCCTTTTGTTCATCGTTTTGTGTGATCTCGTATAGTAATGCCTTTGGAGTGTCAAATCTCGAGTCTACTGCGGTGATTTGATCTGCGCTGGATTGGACGATGACTTTCTTTGAACAAGCAAGCAGCACTACAAGTAGAAACGGCAGAAAAATATATTTGGACATCAGAGATTCTTGCTTGATTATGGAATACAAACTTAAGAAATACCCTTGATGGGTGAATGATGGATTTTTGTTGTGGTTTTGTTTTTACGAATGAGCATGGAGTGGTGATTTCTGGCTTAAGGTCCGCGTGAAAATCATTGATCGGCTTACGTCGCAAGATTC
>CAZYPV010000047.1:0-26213 GCA_964649515.1 uncultured Comamonadaceae bacterium
GGCCCGGGTTAGGGAGCTCATCCTCCATCGTTTTCGCCCAAAAACCATTTTTTAGATAGTCGTTCTCGAGGGAAGAATGGGATTGAATTTGACCATATCCGCAATGGTGATTGGTGAGCAGAAGTCCTTGGTCTGAAATCACTTCGGCGGTGCATCCACCCCCAAAATGAACAATGGCGTCTTTTAATGAACTGCTGTTCACACTATAGATATCGGCCGCACTCAATTCGCAGCCAAACGACTTCATATCGCTTTCTACCGCCTCCAAAAGGGTTGGGATCCACATTCCTTCTTTGGCGAAGGCATTCAGCCCCAAGAAAAGGCACACAAAAAGCACAAATTTATTCAACATCTCGGTCGGTTTTTAAGACAAATAAAAAGTAGTACACCCCGTAAGTAAAGGCCAAGCCAAATAACATGGGGAGAAAATAATCATACATCGGACGCACCTCAACGTCGGGGTCGAGCACATCGTTTCGATAGGCCAGTAAAGGTAAAAAGGCTACAATAATTCCTAAGCCAATGAAGAAATAATTGCTGAATCGGTTGATCACCATGGCGGTTTTGAACAAGCGCGACTGTTCGAATTTGGCATACTCGCAATTGGCCAAATTAGCGGCGCGGTCTCTGGCACGCTGTTGTTGCTGTTTTACCCACAGTTCGTAAACCGCTTCCCTCCTTTTTCGTTCTTCTTCGGTGAATTTCCATTTTCGAATGGACTGTCGACGGTCTTTGTCTGACAGAAAAATATACGCTTCGTTCACTTCAATAAAGCGATCTGCCGCCCAGCGTTCTTTGTTTCGGTCAGGATGGTATTCCTTGGCCAAATTTCGGTAGGCTGCCTTGATTTCGTCGAGGTCAGCATCCTCTTCCAAGCCCAATATGTGAAAATAGTTCACCATTTAGAACGACAAATCTACACCAATTAACCACCTTCCCAACTCGTCATAAGCCCGACCACCATTCACATTTTTGTCTGCCCTCCAAAGTGAAGTCATACGGTATCGCGCAAAAACGGCAAAGGAATTTCTTCCTATTCTACAACTCAGATTGCTTTGAAAACGTTCAACGTAGCCCAATTTTTTGTAGCGGTATTCTTGTTCTGCACTTCCTTGTGATGTGGCAGCGGGATCTTCTCTTACGATGAGTTTATTGACCCAAGCACCATATTCCAAATCGGCCAAAAACATGATGAAATTGCCTCGCTTATAGCCTACTTTATTGAGTTGGATTCTGAATCCTGCGGATAGTCGGAAATTGTTCCAAGTGAAGCGTTCTTTCTGATGAATTTGCCCGAGAGAAAACTGATTTCGAAGACGATCTTGGGCAATGCTAAAAGTTTTCCGATTGTACTCCAAACCCCAAATTCCCGAAAAACGAGGATTGATTTTGACGATACCTCTTGTTCCATAAGCAATCAATGCAGAGGGGAATTGAGTTTGAGCACTGTCTGATTCGTGAATGGGTAAAACTAGTCCGTAAGCCAGATAGCCTTCTTGAAAGTACTTTGCATTGAGTTTGGCTTGTCTCAATTTCAAAGCACCTTGGTCCCTTTCAAAAACGGTGGTTTGCGCACTGCTTTGAAGCGCAAAAAGAAGTACAATTGTGCAGATGCTAATTCGTATCATTCTCGATGTATTCTTGGGTAAACCCGTTGTAGTGGACAATCAAACGATCGTTTTCTGCGAGGAATTGAGAGGGAATTCGAGCACCGACCTTGCCTTCTGGCAGAACCAATGCGAATCGCTTCACCCTACCGTCCTTATCGCAAATCTTCCAATAAACATATGGAATGGTTCTGCTCATGGGGTAATCTTGCTCCTCAAAAGCTTCATTCAAAAGTACATTGATTTCTCCTCTGTCCCCGTCCGTTGCCAAATGAATCGCAAAGAAAGAATCGCCGGTCAAGCACTTTTCACCGAACAAAGCAGGGGCCGAAGGAATGCCCTTCCCATGGACTTCGTCGTGATAAGGATAGAGGTGTCCGGCAGACTCCACTTTATCAAACAATTCCTTCCACGTCAACTCTGGAAACGCTTGTTTTGTGCAAGCTACAAATCCGGCGACCAGTGGCGACGAAAAGGAAGTGCCGGGAAGTAGATCGAGCTCATTTTCTTTACCACTGGCACAAATGGCGTAACCGAAGGCAGAAAGATTGGGTTTAGGACTTCCGTTGGCGTTGGGTCCGTATGAACTGAAACTGGTAGCGAGTCCGGACCAAGGAGCGATGCCTCCAACCGCCAAAACGCTGTCTGAATCTGCGGGTGCTCCCAAAATTTGCCACGGTTCATCCCCATCATTTCCCGCCGAGCACACCACCAAAATGCCTTTTCTAGCCGCCATGTTTGCGGCCCTGCTCACCAAGGCACTTTGTCCGTCCATATCTTCCCAAGTATATCGATCTTCCGTGTATCCCAAGCTGGAGTTGATCACGTGGGCTCCATTCCGATCGGCCCACTCAACAGCTTCAAGCCAGTATTCTTCCTCGGAGGCAAATTCCCAAAGGTTGCGTTCTGTTCTGGCCAAAAGAAAGCGTGATTCCGTAGCCAGTCCCATAGGAATGTTGCCGTGCATCCCTCCAATGCAGGAGAGCACAGCAGTTCCATGAGTACTCCCATGGTAAGGATTCTCGTCCCTTCCAACAAAGTCATAAGCCATCTCAATTTGGCCGTTCTCAAAAAGGTGCTTCAAGGATTGATGTTCATTTGCCCCGCGAAATCCCGCATCGAGCACAGCAATCCGCACTCCTTGTCCTCTTAGCCCCATTTGATCAAACAAGTCCCTCCCCATAATTTCCGTCTGGGCCTCCAAAATCTTTTCGTTTCGATGGCTGAATGTGCTAGGGACGGTGTATTTTTCTTCACTCAAAATTGCACTCACCTCAAGCCGTTGAGGTCGCATAGGGTGTATTTCTTTAATAAAAGGAAGTTTTTCGAGCTGAAGGATATCCGATGGCTTTGCGAAACAAACCAGTCCGTTCAACCAGCGGGATACTGTGCTCACGCTTTCAACCAAATGACTGACGGATTCAACATAGTCTTGATTGACGGGGAAATCGGTCGAATCCATCAAATCCAAGCCCTCCAATTGTCTGCGCGCTATGGCATCCGGATGAAGTTCCGCAAACGGATCGTATTTCACTCCAGCCTTGTCGGTGAACGAAATCCAATACTTATCTTGCGCCAACAAATTAGCGCTTCCCACCAGTAGAAATGTGAGAATGCAGCAAACAACAGAAAAATTACCATTCATTTCGCAGTAAAGATAAGGATATGATCGATCTCAGGAGCGACACAGTAAGTCAACCGTCCAAGGAAATGTTAGCCCGCATGATGGCTGCTCCAACGGGGGATGACGTTTTTGGTGAAGACCCAACGGTAATTGAACTTCAAGAGCGTTTGGCCGATGCCTTTCATCAAGAAGCAGGGCTATTTTGTCCTTCGGGCACCATGACCAACCAAATCGCAATTAACGTTCATACTCGTCCGGGAGACGAAGTTATCTGCGACCGACTAGCACACATTTACAACTACGAAGGAGGCGGAATAGCTCGAAATTCTGGATGTTCCGTTCGCCTTGTTCATGGAAATCGGGGAAGATTTACTGCGAAAGATGTGGCGGAAAACATCAACCCATCAGACAGCCATTATTCGAGAACAGGTTTGGTGAGCATTGAAGACACCGTGAACAAAGGCGGAGGTGCGATTTATGACTTTGATGAAATCAAAAAACTTGCTGCCTTTTGCAAGGAAAAGGGGCTTCCTTTTCATCTTGACGGTGCCCGAGTGGTGAATGCCTTAGTCGAAACTGGCCTCTCTTGGAAAACCTATGGAGCGCAGTTTGACAGCATCTCTGTTTGTCTTTCGAAAGGACTAGGAACTCCGGGAGGATCTGTGCTCTTGGGCAGCAAAGACTTCATCCAAGAAGCGCACCGCACCCGAAAAGTGATGGGTGGAGGAATGCGGCAAATCGGGATACTTGCGGCTGCCGGACTCTTTGCTCTGGACCACAACGTTGAGCGCCTGAAAGACGACCACCGCAGAGCACGAGCATTGGGAGCTCATTTGGCCAACTTGCCTTGGGTGGACGGCGTGGAGCCAGTAGACACCAACATCGTCATCTTTCACCTTGCAGAAAATCGACTCGCTCAAGACTGCATGGCCGCATTAAAAAAGGAGGGCCTCCTTGCCCTCCCTTTTGGTACTCATCAAATGCGTTTTGTGAGTCATATTGATTTCTCTGAAGCCGACTTAAAAAAAACCATCGACCTGCTCAGTGATTTGCGTTTTTAGTATCGCTTGAATTCGAATTGATCAAGGACGATTTATTGTTTCACAATCATGCGTTGCGTGGCTCGGCCTTCGCTAAGTGTGTATCTCATCAAGTAAGTTCCCGCAGCGAGATCTGCAATGGAAATGGTTTTGATGTAGTCGTTCATAGGCACTGATTTGATCCACTTCCCATGGGCGCTCCAAATGGATACTTCTCCTTGTGCTTCAGTACTTTTGATCGTCAGCACATCTTGTGCTGGGTTGGGATAACACTCAAAACCAAGGAGCGCTTCCTCAACATTGTCGCACACATCAACCGTCACTGAAATGGCATCCAAGGCCGAGCATCCAAATTCATTTTCAACGCTCAGGATGAAGGAATGCGTTCCCACACCTAAAGCCTCTCCATCAACCAGAAAGAACTGATTGGTACTTTCATCTTGCCAAGAATATTGATAGCCCAGTGGACCATTCAAGACAAACTGATCTTCCAAGCAAATCGTGGTATCGCTGCCCAAGTTCAAGTTGACTTCATTCAAAGCGTTTAGATTGACATCCGCTCCATATTCGCAACCGTTGTCATCCAATAAAACCAAGGAATACGTTCCTTCGTTCAAGTTATCATTGATCTCCTCCTCCGACTCGAAAAGCTCTGGGCCCGACCAGAAGAATTGGTAAGGAAGAGTACCACCTGACACATTTGGTGTAATGGACCCATCTGCTGACAAGGGGCATTCTGGATTTTCAAGGCTGAAAGACACTTGAATAGGCGAAGGAACGATGATGGTGAAGCTTTCCGTGAATACGTTTCCACAAGCATCGGTTGCCGTTAAAACATATTCTCCCGCGTCCAAGTCTTCGAGATCTTGTTCATCGCTAGAGAAACCATTTGGTCCGGACCACACACAAACAAAGTCCTCACCTCCATCAGTAATGAAAGCACGGATTGAACCATCACCGCTCTCCCCTTTATCTGGAGCACAGCTGATGCTATTCACTTGTGCACCCAGTTCGGGACTCGGGTCCGCAATCGTTGCTGTAACAAACACATTGCCTTGATCGCCATTCCATCCGTCAATTTGAAGGTAGTACTCTGTACCTGCCTCAAGGCAAGAAGTAGTGAAGGTAGAAGCAAAGCCATTGGCAATACCACAACCGCCATCATCATTGGCCGCGATGAGTTCGTACGTATCAAAATCAAGGCAATCATCTACCGAATACAAGGCCATTTGGGTGTCAAAATCGGTACCTTCTACACATGTTGTAATTAGCAAAGGATCATCGGTTTCAGGGATGATTCTGAACCAGATGGTATTATCCAGATCATTCTCACACCAATCGCCAGGAAAAGCGCAGCCACCGTCGTTGGGCACCGGTTCTCCGTTTTGGGTTGTAGCAGCATCATTGTTTCCTTCAGCTGGAGTACCTCCAACAAACAATTGCTCCGATCCGCAAGGAAAATCTACTAGCGGACCATCCGGCAATTCTGCGGTGAATTCAAACACGTTTCCGCTTCCATTTCCAGTAAAAGTGGCAAATTGAACTCCATCAATGAACAGGTCAAAAGACAAACCTCCATCACCCCAGTCATCCACATAATGAATTGTGTAGGCCTGACCTTCCGTCAAACAAACATCTTCCAGGGTGATGCTTGAATTGTTCGGGTAGCCATTTCCTCCTGTTGAGACCTGTGACCCGCCCGTTTCGCAGGACACCTGTGTGTCATTCCCTTCGATGAGGATAGGGTTCACATCGCAGTCGTCTCCCGCCAATGTCAGTTGCCAGTAGGCCTCGTAGCCCCAAGCATCGGTATTCATCACAAAAGTGACCGCCACTTCGCCCGGTGTGCATTGGGCATTTGTTTTTGAAAAGAAAGAGCACATGAGTAGCGCTCCTAAGCATAGTAAGCAATGTTTCATCGCAGGTTTGGTTTTTGGTTTCCTTCAAATTTAAAAAACTAATTGAAAGTGATTCAGAAATGAGTTCTTACCTTTGCCCCTGCTTATGGCGCAACCAGGAAGAATACAAGAACTCCCCATTTTGCGCATCGAAAGGAACGATGCCTGGCTAGGAGAAGAAGAGAATGAAGTACACTTGTCGCTCGCAGAATTGCCCGTGAAGGCCAAGGAAGGCGACCTCATTGAAGTGTTCGTTCATTTTGATACGGAAGGGAACCTCATTGCCACCACCAAATTTCCAGAAGTGAGCGTGGGCAAATTGGCCTTCGTTCGGGTGAATCACGTCAACAAAGATCTCGCTTATGTCGATATTGGCTTGGATCGGGACTATATCATTCCGGCAAAACATCAACCCGATCGCATTATTGAGGGGAAGAAATACCACATGACCATGCTCTACGTCCAGAAAGACAAAGATCTTGTGCTTTCGGCCGATATGAATGGGTATTTGAGAAAAAGTGCCCGTGATTTGAAAGCGGGTGACCAAGTGGAAATCGATGTGTGGAAATGCTTGGACAATGGTGCGAAATGCATCATACAAGAACGCTTTTGGGCCTTTCTTCCTAAAATGGAACAAGTTTTTACCGTAAAGCGTGGCGACCATCTCAAAGCTTGGGTGAAAGAAGTTAAAGGAAGGGACGTTTATCTTTCGCTTCAAGAACAAGGTGAAGAACGCATGGATAAAGCCTGCAAGAAGATTCTTGACATGCTTGAAATGCACAATGGCTATGTTCGTTTGAACGACAAAACCTCCCCTGAAGAAATCCAGCTTCGCCTTCGAATGAGTAAAAAAACCTTCAAGAAAGCACTTGGAATGCTTTTGAAAGACGGTTCCATCAGCCAAACCCCACGTGCCATCAAACTCAGCAAAAAAGAAAACGCTAAGGATAAAACATGATTGTACTTTTATCACCCGCAAAAACATTGGACTTCGAAACCGAAGCCGTTACCAGTAGTGCTAGTCAGCCCGCCTTCCTCGCCGAAGCGGAACAGCTCATCTCCAAGCTCAAAAAATTGAGTTCAAAGCAAGTTCAAAAGCTCATGAGCGTGAACCCCGAAATTGCTGAGCTCAACGTGCAACGCTTCCAAACATGGCAAACACCGTTTCATGGAGGAAATGCAAAGCAAGCCATGCTCTCATTTACGGGAGAAGTTTATCGCGGACTGAGCGCCAATACCTTCAATGAACCCGAGTTCGAATTTGCTCAGAAACACCTCCGCATTTTGTCCGGACTCTACGGTATTCTTCGCCCGCTCGACCTCATTCAACCTTACCGCCTCGAAATGGGAACCAAGTTCAAAACGAGCAGCAAGGCCGAAAACCTGTACCAGTTTTGGGACAACAAAATCAAAGATTACTTAGAGTCAGAAGACCTTAAAGACCAAGCGATTATAAACCTTAGCTCAAACGAATACTTTAAGGTGGTTTGTCCGAAAAAACTCAGCAACAAAGTCGTTCATTGTCATTTTAAAGATTTCAAAAACGGCGAGTACAAGATGCTCATGACCTACGCCAAAAATGCTCGTGGCGCCATGGCCAGATACATTGTAAAAAATCAAATTGAGACTGTAGAAGGTTTGAAAGGATTTGATTTGAACAACTACCGTTACAACGAGCAATTATCCGATGAAACCAATTTCACGTTTACCCGTGAACAAACTCAAAACTCATGATGAAAAAAGCACCACTATTTATTTTAGGAGCAGCCCTTGTAGCCGCCTCTTGCAGCAGCACTGGCCCCACTACCCCCAGTTCAGCCAATTTGAGCAATCAAAACGATTCACTGAGCTACGCCATTGGAGTATCCATGGGAGGTGTGATGAAGTCTCAAGGATTGGACTCTTTGGATGCTGACCTCATCGCCTTGGGAATTCGCGAATTGTATTCTGATACAGCAGTGATGACTCCAGAAGATGCCGATATGTACACCCGAGTACAAATGCAAAAAATTCAAGACGAGAAAGACGCAGCAGCCAAAGCGGAAGGACTTGAGTGGCTTGCTGAAAACGGAGCTAAAGAAGGTGTTGTAACGCTTCCTAGTGGATTGCAATACAAAGTAATTGAAGAAGGAACCGGAGCATCACCCGATGGAAACGATCAAGTTACCGTAGATTACCGAGGAACCTTGATTGATGGAACTCAATTTGATAGCTCTTACGATCGTGGTAACCCTGCAACTTTTCAATTGACGCAAGTTATTCGAGGATGGACTGAAGGTATCCCGACCATGAAAGAAGGCGGAAAAACCATTTTTTACATCCCCTCTGATTTGGGGTATGGAAGCCGTGCAGCACCAGGCGGGGCAATTCCAGCCAATTCTACCTTGATCTTTGAAGTAGAGTTGATCAGCGTTTCTCCAATCGACTAAGCGCAGCATTGTGTTTGGAGCCCTACTCGCCGTTCTTGTTTTGCTTTTTGTCTTGTGGCAAGTGATCTACTTTATGCGACGCAAAAAACAACGGGCAGCGCTCTTACCCAAAACTTTCCCACCCGCTTGGACCCAATTTCTGGTTCAGCGGGTGGCTTTTTTTGAAAAACTGAATGCCGAGCAGCGAAAAGACTTTGAGCAACGCGTATTGATCTTTTTGTCTGAAGTCGTCATCACCCCTGTAAAAACCCGAATTGACCACGAAGACCGCCTATTGATTGCTGCAGCGGCATTGATCCCCATTTTTTATCTGGGTGAAAGCAGCTATCCCAACCTCAGAGAAGTATTGGTTTACCCCAATGCATTTGACCACGATCATCAATTCAAAGATCGAAAAGGCCGCATTGCCGGAATGGTGGGTAACGGATACATGAACGGAACCATGATCCTCTCAAAAACGAGCATTCTCGGTGGATTCATGAACAACAAAGACGCTCAAAACACCCCCATCCATGAATTCGTGCACCTCATAGATGCTTGGGATGGAGACATCGACGGGATTCCCAACGTCCTTCTTGACCAAAGTGCAGTTATTCCTTGGGTAGATGCGCTCCGTCAGGGGATTGATGAAGTGCGGAAAAACGAGAGCTCCATTGACGATTATGCGGGAACGAACAGCGCAGAATTTTTCGCCGTAAGTGCCGAGTATTTTTTTGAAAAGCCACAAAAGCTCCAAAAGGAACATCCAGAAATTTATCGATTGATGAAAAAAATGTTCCGAACTCCTGTGGAAAAATAGCCCGCTCCACATGTAACCCCTCCTTCCCTTCTTGAGTATACATGGTAACGACAGCTCCAAAAGTCGTCAAAACCATGAAGCAAATCACTCTCCTTTATTGCCTGATCTTTTTGGCTCTGAGCGCTTCCAATGCTCAGGTTTCAAGCACCTCTTGTGGTTCTGAACAAGTGATGGAAAGAATGATGGATGCCGATTCGAATTATGTTCGAAACATCTTCATCTTGAACAAAAGAGCCCGAGCTCTTGAACGTGTTCCAGCCAGCGAAAGAAGCAACGAGATTCACACCATTCCCGTTGTTTTTCATATCATTCATGAGGGAGAGGCGGTTGGTCAAGGCTCCAACTTATCTGATGAGCAAATTCTAAGTGCCATGACGGCCTTGAATGAAGACTTTCGAAAAATTGCGGGATCCAATGGTGATGGAGATGGAGCTGACATCGGCATTGAATTCTGCTTGGCGAAAAGAACTCCCGAGGGAAATGCCACCAACGGTATTGTTCGGGTTGATGGAAGCGTTGTTCCGCTTTATGCTGAAGAAGGCATTCGCGCCTCCGGAGATGAAGGGGCGGTTGAATTGGAGGTGAAAGCTTTATCTACTTGGCCGCGAGAAGACTACCTCAATGTTTGGGTGGTTAATGAAATTGAAAACAACGATGCCTTGAATGGAATTCAGGGCTACGCTTATTTCCCGGTCAACAATCCGGTTGACGGTGTAGTGATGCTACACAATGCCTTGGGTACTGTTGGCAACATCAAACCAAACACGGCGCTAAATCGAACTTTGAGCCATGAGGTGGGCCATTATTTGGGCTTATACCACACTTTCCACAATACCAATGATTGCAACGCTGAGAGCAATTGCGAGAGTCAGGGCGATCGTGTTTGCGACACCCCTCCTACGATTTTGAGTGTAAGTTGTGCTAACCCGGCGTGCAGTGGGACTCAACAAACAGAAAATTATATGGACTACACGGCTGAGTCGTGCAGAAACATGTTCACCGAAGGACAAAAAGTACGCATGCGCTCAACCTTGGAAAATGAGCGAACTTCCATCCTCTCTTCAGCGGGCTGTGTTCCCGTGACGGATTTTGACCTCGCGATTACTGAAATTACGTCTCCCGTTCAAAGCTCTTGCAGCAATGCCCTTTCTCCACGAGTACGACTTACGAACTACGGAAATGAGAGCGTAACGGCTGCTAACATCCAATATGGTATCGACGGTGGTTTTGATTTTGATTTCTCATGGTCTGGAAACCTTGCCAGTGGAAGCTCCATTTTGATTGATTTGCCAGGAATTTCAAGTCCGATCGGCAATCATACCTTCAACGCACGCAGTCAAAATCCCAATGGTCAAACCGACCAAAATGAGAGCAACGATGCCCTCAGCGGAGATTACACCATTGCCAATGGAGCCAGCTTCAATCTTGCCGTAACGCTGGATTATTTTGGGACTGAAAACACATGGAGCATCGTGGATGAAAATGCTTTAGAGGTGGCCAGTGGCGGACCATACATCAACAACAGTCAAGGATTGGTAATGAACGAATCCGTGTGCCTCAATGAAGGGTGCTATACCTTTTGGTTTTTTGATGCCTATGGGGACGGAATGAGCTTCACCAATGGAAACTACCTCTTTAGCGACAGTGAAGGAAATGAAATTGCCGCCAACGCTGGAAATTTTGGAGATGAAGTAGCACACCCATTTTGTGTGGAGGTGGAAAACAACGCTGTGGCCCCAAATGCCAACTTCAACGCGAGTGAAACCAATGTTTGTGCAGGGTCTTCCATCGATTTTCAGGATACCAGTTTGAACGAGCCGAGCACTTGGTCTTGGAGTTTTCCGGGAGGTAGTCCGGCCAGCAGCAATCAAGTCAACCCTCAAAACATCACCTATTCTACTCCAGGAGTATATGAAGTGGTACTCACCGTGAGCAACGAAGCCGGCAGCGATACCGAAACAAAAACGAGCTACATTACCGTCAACGCTGCTCCCAGCATTTCTCTGAACGCCACGAACCCAAGCTGTTTCGGGCTCAATAATGGTAGCGTAACCCTCTCAGGAGCACCCGCGGGAAGCAATGTTCTTTGGAGCACAGGAGCGAACGGTTCCAACATCAACGCTCTGGCCCCGGGAACCTACAGTGTTACCGTGAGTACTGGTCCGACTTGCTCCTCCACAGCAAGTATAAATTTGAGCGCACCGAATGAAATTGAAAGCAACTTCAATCTCAACTCCCCTTCTTGCTTTGGTGAAAACAACGGAAGCATTCAAGTCAACGCTTCGGGAGGTACCCCTCCGTTCAACTATTCTTGGAGCACGGGAAGTACGGCTACTCAAATCAATAATTTGACTTCAGGACAATACACCTGTACCATCACCGATGCCAACAATTGCAGCAGTTCAAACACGGTCTTACTTCAAGAACCATCCGCTTTGAATTTGAACCTAAGTGTTTTGAACATCTCTTGCGATGGCGACTTGGGTTCAGCGAGCATCTCTCCTTCTGGTGGAACTGCTCCGTACACGGTTTTTTGGAGCACCAACTCTTCGAACATGGGAATCGATCAGCTTGCGGCTGGAGACTATTCTGTGAGTGTTTTTGATGCGAATGCCTGCAGTATCACTGAGAATTTTACCGTTGTTGATGGAAACGAACTCAACATCATCCCCAACATTCAAGGAGTTTCGTGTACTGGCGAGAATGACGGATCCATTTCCATTGACATTCTTGGAGGAACCGGGAATTACAACATCTCTTGGTCGAACGGAAGTAACAGTACATCCATCAACAACCTTGGAACTGGAGTGTACAGCGTGAACATCATCGATGAAAACGGATGTCTTGGAGAAGCGAGTTTTACTGTTCCTGAGAGCAATCCCATCAATATCAGCATCTTTAAATCCGACATCTCCTGCAACGGCTTAAGCGATGGAAGCGCACAAGCCAGTATCAGTGGGGGGACCCCTCCTTACACTTTAAACTGGTCGAACAATGCCAGTACCAACGCCATTTCCAACCTTGCAGCGGGAATTTATACCCTGGAGGTTGAAGATGCCAATGCTTGCTTTGGAAGTGAGAGCATCAACATTATTGAGCCCAGTTTAATGAGCGCCAATATTTCTGTTCTCAGCAATGAAAGCTGCGAAGGTGGAGATGGAGCACTCGCTGTAAACGTTCTTGGCGGAACACCCGGATATACCGTCAATTGGAACACCGGAGCAATAGGCATGGTGCTAGACAACTTGGTAGCCAACGAATATTCAGCAACGATTGTAGATGCTGGAGGATGTTCTTTGAACCTTGCTGGCGAAGTCATTTTCGATTGTGAAATTGCCGTTCCATCCAGCATGCTCATCGATGCAGACTGCGGAGCAACAGCATTGCATTTGGACGACTACATTCATTGCAATGCCGTGGATGGAGCAGAAATGTACCAATGGAAGGTAGAGAACTTTGCAGCGGGTTTATTCTCCGAGAGCTACACCATGGGCAACAACCCCTCTTTATTGCTTAGTGAGATTAACGGCTTGGAATATGCGATGAACGCTACTGTTCAAATCCGTGTTCAAAAAGAAGGAACTTGGTCTGCCTACGGTCCGGCGTGCCTCATTTCCACCTCGGATGATGTACCGGGCGCCCTCCTTTTCAAAAGCGACTGCGGTGCAACCCTTGAGCTTCAAGATCAATTGAATTGCACCTCTGTGGCTGGCGCTTACGCCTATGAATGGGAAATAGCCGATGCTGAAAACAGCGCTGTTTTTCAAAGCTACGTTAACCTCTTGAATTTGAGTCCGGAAATGGGCATTGAACCTGGCGGAAACTACACCGTCCGTGTTCGGGTACAAGTTGGAAATCTTTTCAGCGAATGGAGCAGTGCTTGCCCCATCAGCATCGAAACCACTTCCAACCTGAATGAGCTCTTCTCCAATGAAAGTGGATTCCGCTTATATCCAAACCCATCGAATGGTGAAGAAATTTCCATTGAAATGTGGAACCTTTCTGGAACACTTGACGTAATAGAACTCAAAGTCTTCAATACTGGTGGAAAGCTGATTGAGAACATTCAACTTTCCCCCATGGGAGAAGCAAGATTTACAACCACCTACCGATTTGGTCGTCGCCTCGCAGCAGGATTGTACTTCGTGCAATATCAGCTCGGGAATGACCTCAAAGAAGAGAAGTTGATTGTTAGATGATATAGGGTGGAGACCAATTTACTTGGTCAAAGAAAGGCCCGCTTTTCCTCACGGAGAGCGGGCTTTTTGATGCTCATTATTTTTGGTCTGATCGCTCTAGTTAATCGGATAGACAATTTTCGTTTGATACTCTTCTGGTCCCGAAACATCTGCTGGATCATTTACATACATCTCGTAAGGGGAAAACCGGAGCTCCAAGGCATTGCTTTCAAGATATTCATCCATGGCCATCCAGGTACTACCCGTGCTTTCATAAGGACCCGTGTGCACTGCGGAAATGGTTTTTCCTCCGGGAATGTACCCCAAATTCAAGGTCGTATCCACGGGAATACTATCGGCAACAAGCATGGCAAATTCAGCATCCATCACACCTTCATCATAGCGATGCACGATAAACAAGGGTGCAGCGATGGCTTGAGCTTCTGCCGCAGCAATGGCTGCCATAATTTTGGAATAAGCCATGGCGTGAAGTTCGCCCCCAGCCATGTCGGCATCGGTAAGTCCGTTCTTCGCCCAGCCCACATACCAAGCTCCTTCTGTGGTCTCCATTTCTGCAGAAAAGTATTCTTTACCTTCAATAAATGCTTTGAGTTGATCCAAACTTTGTCGGTAATCCTTTGTCACATTTTTTTCAATTTGAAAAATCACGAAGAAAAAGCGTGAAACAAAGTCAATGTTTTCCTGATCCATGGTCCAGCTAACGAGTGTGCCTCCATCTTGGGCTTCCAAATTCCAAGCTGCATAGCTGGCTTGCTCCACTCCTTCGAAATTCATTTCCATTTTCATGCTTTTCCCAACTTCTGCCTCGATGATCTCTTGACTCCCATTTCCTTCTTGCTTGCTCTTCCAAGAATTGATGGCACCCAAGCCTTTTTCAGCGCCTGAGTAGTTGTGCACCATGGCGGTATCTCTCGTTTGCCATGCGCCCCACTCTTCCCAAGTTCGGAGATTGGATATTTCGGAATAGACCTCTGCCGGACTCGCGGAGATCATTACTGTTTCTTTCACGTGCATTTCTGACGGGCCAGCAGCCGCAATGATGCAGAAGGCCAAAACGAGGACCGCCAGCACCATCAAGATAATTTTTAAGATTTTCATTGTATTTGGGGTTAAGGTGTTGTGTATCGAATGTACGAAATCAAATGGCACATTTGCAAAATGCCAAAGAGGCGTTGTACCTTGGCCGAATGGAAGAAGCAATTGAAAAAGCACCTGCTCTCATTACCAACGATGCCGTTGTTTTGGGAATTTTATTGGTCATTTTAGGAGGTTTATTTTACCTGAACAAACTCAAAGTATTTCAGCAAATATTTCGTTTCATCCCCCTGCTTCTCCTGTGTTACTTCATTCCAGCGATTGTAAACAGCTTCAACATCATTGATGGCGAAGCATCGAACTTGTATTTTGTGGCTTCGAGGTACTTGCTCCCAGCAGCCTTAATTTTATTGTGTTTGAGCATTGATTTGAAGGGAATTATTTCGCTCGGACCAAAAGCCATCATCATGTTTTTCTCCGCCACTTTTGGCATTGTGATCGGTGGTCCGATTGCCCTCCTGCTCGTTTCATGGATTGAACCCAGTGTACTCGGAGGCGATGACCCCGAAGCATATTGGCGCGGACTCAGTACCATTGCGGGATCTTGGATTGGTGGTGGTGCAAACCAAACAGCCATGAAAGAAATTAGTCAGACCACCGACACTCAGTTTTCGGCCATGATTATCGTTGATGTGATCGTTGCCAACATTTGGATGGCCGTGCTGCTTATTGGTGCTGGAATGAGTTCAAGCATTGATCGCTGGTTTAAAGCAGATAATTCGGCAGTAGAAAGCTTGAAAAATCGCGTGGAATCTTACCAAGCCAGCATTCAACGTTACACCACTTTTCCCGACCTCATGGTCATTGCCGCCATTGCATTTGGTGGAGTGGCTCTTGCTCATCTTGTGGCCGACGGAGTAGCTCCCAGCATCTCCAGCAGTTTTTCGTCCATTCTCGAAAGCAACCCGAATTCTTGGGTGAAATACCTCAGTTCGCTTGAAAGTGGATTCTTTTGGTTGATCATCACCGCAACCATAGTGGGTATCGCATTATCATTTACCAAAGCCCGCAACTATGAAGGCGCGGGATCTTCGAAGATTGGAAGTGTTTTTCTTTATGTTTTGGTGGGAACCTTGGGCATGAAAATGAACCTCCCCGAACTGATCAATAACTGGGATCAGTATTGGGCAGTGATTCTCATTGGTTTGATTTGGATGTTTGTTCACATCGTTTTCTTGTTGATCATGGCCTTCGTCACCAAATCGCCATTTTTCTTTGTTGCTGTCGGCAGTCAGGCCAATGTTGGAGGTGCCGCCAGTGCTCCTGTTGTTGCTTCCGCCTTCTCTCCTGCCCTTGCCCCTGTTGGTGTGCTTTTGGCTGTTTTGGGATATGCCGTAGGTACCGTGGCAGCGATTCTTTGTATGGGAATCATGCAGTCTTTATCCATGTGATGAACTTGAGGTAGCTTAAGCAACTTTTTAGACGGTCGCGGGTTGTTTAGGGATAGAAAAAGACATGAAAACTCAATTCACCACCTTGATGCCGGGCGAGTTCAGGTGCTGAATACGTTAAGATACTTTATATCTATATTAAAGCGGATATAACTTAAATAAAAAAAAAGTCCATGAAAATTGAAGTTTGGAGTGATACCATTTGCCCGTTTTGCTACATCGGAAAACGAAAGTTAGAGAAAGCCTTGGCCAAGATTGACACTGACCAAGCCATTGAAATTGAGTGGAAAAGTTTTCAGCTTCAGCCCGATATTCCAAAAGATCTTCCCAAATCCACCAGCATGATTGAGTTCTTGGCTCAATCCAAATCTTGGAGCATTGAAGAATCGAAAGCGGCACATCAACATGTTACCCAAATGGCTGCGCAAGAAGGGCTGGAATACCGTTTCGACAAAGCCGTTGTGGCCAATTCCATGGATGCCAACCGATTCATTCATCTGGCAAAACGATTCAGTGTTCAAAATGAAGCTGAAGAATTGCTTTTCCGAGCTTATTTCACTGAAGGAAAGGACATTGCGGACATCGCCACATTGGTAGAAATCGGACAAGCCATTGGAATTGATGAAGATGTGGTGAGAGATGCTATGGACAGCGACGCCTTTCAACATGCGGTGGATCAAGACATTCAGGAAGCACAAGCCATTGGTGTTCGCGGTGTCCCTTTTTTCGTTTTTGATCGGAAATTCGCCATTTCCGGGGCGCAAGCCGATGAAGTGTTTGAAGACACCATCAAAAAGGCACTCGAAGCATGAGCTTGCTGTAAGGCCTTCAAGTTGTAAGTCCGATCTTACAAGCTGACTTCATCAAGCCAAAAAGAAGCTAAGAACCTGAAAATCATGTAACCCCACTTGGGTTTTTGCGTATCGTCAAGAAACAATTAGCAACTTGTCATGCGCACCGTCCTCACCATCCTTGCGCTGGTTCTGCTCCATGCTTTACCCGCCCAAAGTAAACATCACTACACCTTTCAGTCCCTCCTCACGCTCAATTTAACTGAAGTGAAAGAGGTTCAATTGATCCTTGAAAAGCAACTTCAAAGTGGAGATGTCTGTGCCTACGTCGCGAAATCGAAAAGTTTTGAAGTGACTTGCTCCGCACCTTTGGATGCAGAGAAAATCAAGAACTCCATCAATAAAGCGGGACACTTTTTTCGGGTCATTCAAGCCAATCCAACAAGCGGTTTACCACTCACTAAAAATGCCCAAACAAGCAACGAGGACAGGCAGCTAAGACAGCGTTGGTTCGAATTGCATCACGCAGCTTTGGATTTGGACATCAACACAGCAGTTGAGATACTCACCGAAGAAGAATTCAACACGCTTCACCCAGAGAAAAGAGCCAAAATTCAAGAAATCAAAACCATTGTTATTCTGCCATGATGAAGCTCTTCTGCACCCTTATAGCTTGTGTGAGTTTTTTCGTCATTCAAGCGCAATGTCCGAACAACAATACCGTGATGTGGGATCTTACCCCAAGCGGACCCGGCGATACTCAAACCGCGAATTGTGCTTGGGGAGGAGAAAGCTACCCCTTCGACGCCATTGCCGGTGAAACCTATGAAATCAGCACTTGTGGTGGAAACTGGGATTCACAAATCACCCTTTACGATCAAAGCGGAAATTTTCTCGCATTCAACGACGATTATTGCGGATGGCAGTCCTTCATCGCTCACACTGCCGCAGCAACAGGAACCATTTATGCCGTTGTAGACGAATACAACTGCACCAGCAACACCAATTGTGGAATTAATTTATCCATTACCCGAGTGGGAGGTGCTACGCCCAGCAATAACATTTGTTTGGACGCCAGCACCATCTCTTGTGGTGAAACGGTAACGGGAAGTACTACATTGGCCACCAACAACGGCGGATCGGCCTGTGGAACCAGTATTTCAGCCCCTGGGGTGTGGTTTCATTTTATTGGCAACGGATCGGTGGTTACTTTCGATTTGTGCGACGCTGATTACGATACCAAAATCAACGTGTACAGCGGCTCGTGTGGAAGTTTGAACTGTGTTGGCGGGAATGATGATGCTTGCGGACTCCAATCAAGCTTCGGCTTTGCCAGTGTTGATAATTTGGACTATTACATCCTTGTTCAAGGGTATGGTGGAGAAACGGGAAATTTTGAGCTCACTGTGGAATGTGAAGAGATTGAACTGAATACGAGCACACAAGAATGCCAGGGTGCACTTACCATTTGTGACGACAGTTCTTTGGACGGAAACAGCGATGGTGCCGGTTATTTACAAGACTTGAACGGTGGAAATCAAGGATGTTTGAGCTTGGAACACCAGTCCAACTGGTTTGTATTCTCTCCTGTGACCACTGGCCACATTGAATTTACACTTACCCCAAGCAACGGAATCGATTATGATTTTGCCATTTGGGGTCCTTTTGACCAGGAACAAACCCCTTGTCCACCCGTTGGTGCTCCCCTTCGCTGCTCTTACAGCGCCCTTTATGCACCTACTGGCCTTGCTATTGGCGCGGGCGACACCAGTGAACCTCCCAGTGGTGACGCATGGGTGGAAGCCATTGAAGTTGGTACGAGTGATCTGGACAAAAACTACCTCATGCTCATAGATAACTTCACGGCAGACAACTCCAGCTACACCTTGGATTGGGACCTCACGGGAGTTACATTGAATTGTGCACTTTTGCTTCCTGTGGAGCTCATCCGCTTTGAGGGACGGGCGCTTCAAGACCGAAATGAGTTGGTTTGGTCCACCGCTAGTGAATACAACAATGACTATTTTGAAGTGCAGCGTTCAAGCAATCTCACCGACTGGGAAGTGATTCAGCAAGTTGACGGATTGGGTACTTCGCAGAACGAAACCACCTATATGGTTAACGATGCCGAGCGTCCTTATGGTACCGCTTATTATCGCTTGCGGCAAGTCGATTTCAATGGAGAAAGTGAGTTGAGTCATGTCATCTCAGTCAGTCATTTTCAGAAGCTTGACCTGCTTGCGGTGTTCCCCAATCCGGGAAACGGCAACTTCAAGGTGATGTTTAAAATGTTTGAAGACGCACCTGTAAACCTCGTCGTTCACGATTTGAGTGGAAGAATCCTTCACGAATCGCACCTTCAAGGAAAAGAAGGGTTGAACGATCTTTTGCTCGATTTGAGTTCATCTCCCGCAGGTACCTACTTTTTGAAGTTCATCGATCGGTATGGCAGCACCATGAGTCAGAGTAGAATTAGCATCAAGTAAGATTTTTATTGAACTTCGCCGCGAAAGCATTGTTTTGAAGCCGTGTTAAGAATCGCTTGGAGTCCCATTTACGCCCATCCTCTACCCGAGAACCATCGCTTCCCCATGGAGAAGTACGATCTCCTTCCCCAGCAACTCATGTATGAAGGTTTGATTGAGAAACATCAGCTCTTTGAACCTAGCGGACTCCTACCTGAATCGGACATCCTTTTGACCCACAACCCTGAATATTGGAACAAGCTCAAAAATTTGGAATTGAGCAGGCAAGAAATTCGAAAAACAGGTTTTCCTTTGAGCCAAGCTTTGGTTGACAGGGAAAGGATCATCATGCAAGGCACCATTGACTGCATTCCTCACGCCTTCAAACACGGTGTTTCCTTGAACATCGCCGGAGGAACGCATCATGCTTACACCGATCGAGGAGAAGGATTTTGTCTTTTGAATGATTTGGCTTTGGGTGCACATCACCTATTGCATCATCGAAAAGCGAAAAAAATCATGATCATTGACCTCGACGTTCACCAAGGAAATGGAACTGCGGAGATTTTTTTGTATGAGCCTAAGGTGTTTACACTGAGCATGCACGGGGAAAAGAATTATCCACTGCACAAGGAGAAAAGCGATTTGGACATCGCCGTATGGGATGGAATTGGTGACCAAGACTATTTGGCACTACTCGACGAGCATTTGGCTCCTGTTTTGGACCACTTTCAACCCGATTTTTGTTTTTACCAATGCGGGGTGGATGTGCTCAAGAGCGACAAATTGGGGCGATTGGGCTTGAGTTTGGACGCCTGTAAAACGCGCGACCGAATGGTATTTCAGGCACTTCAGGAGAGAGAAATCCCCGTTGTTTGCGCCATGGGAGGTGGATATAGCGAGGACATCAAAATTATCATTGAGGCCCACGCTAACACCTTTCGTCTTGCTGATGAGCTCTACTCCTGATCGAGCATGTGGCCCATACTCTCCTTCTTCGTTCTCAAGTAAGGAGCATTTTCTTGATCTTCCGCTACAATAATCGGAATGCGTTTTACCACCTTAATCCCAGTACCTTCAAAAGAAGCAATCTTCTCAGGGTTGTTGGTTAACAAATTGATTTTACTCACCCCTTTGGACTTCAAGTATTCAATGGCTGGAGTGAAATCGCGGTCATCGGCGTGAAATCCCAGTGCCAAATTGGCCTGAATGGTATCCATGCCTTGGTCTTGAAGATTGTAGGCTTTCAACTTGTTTTCAAGTCCAATTCCTCTACCCTCTTGACGAAGGTAAATCACCACACCTCCATTCGATTCAATGTACTCGCTAGACTGATGAAGTTGTTCTCCACAATCACAACGCAGAGATCCAAAGACGTCTCCAGTCATGCATTCGCTATGAATTCTGACATTCACTACCTCTTCAACAAGAGATTTCACTAGGGCTAAATGAGGGAAGTCGGGAAATTCACTAGGGAATGCTTCCAACTTAAAGTTACCTCTGGTACTCGGCATTCGAGCGGCTGTTGTTTTTATCACGGTTTCCATTTGAGGTAATTATAATTGTTGAGGAGCGAAAATGTTCTCCCTGCAAAGTTAATTAATCTGCTCATCAAAACGACTCCAAGCGTTTTTCTCAATGAAGTCAAGAGGTTTAGAAAATGAAAAGTTCACCCAGAACAACTTTAATTGAAACGCTTACCATATAATTAAGTGTGTCCTTTCTATTCAACTCATTGGCAACTTGTTCCGAAACTACCCAAAAACAGCACCAAATCTCCGGTATTGATGAAGCCGTCTAAATTCAAGTCAATCGGACAAGGATTGAGCGCGGGGAAGACACAGTTTCCGTCATCGATGGTTGCTTGTGGATTGTAGTTTTCCGCTACATCGTAGGTGCAGCCGTAAATGATTGGTGTAGTACAACTTCCATCATCACTACCCGCGAAAGGATTGAATTCCATGAAGAAAGGATTGGTACATCCTTCACAAGCATCACACAATTCATAACATACAACATCCAACTGCAACGGAACATTTCCAACAAACACCTCTCGGTTGTTGGAGCCAAAGCCGTTTTCTACAGCACAAGGTTCTGGAACGAGTTCATCTTCACCAAAGCTATTTCCATTGATGAATTTGTAGAAATAAGTGGTGTTGGCGTCCAATTGTGCGGTGTATTCATAAATGCCAAAGCCGAGATAATTCATCGGGGTTGATGAAGGGTTCCAGCTTTGGAAGTTGGCTGCCAGATGGACTCCGTTCGGGGAAATCGTCACATTCGACATGTCCACACGGAAACTCACACTTACTTGTGGCGACACACAAGCAACGCAGGTTCCAAAGCAATGCAAAGGCAACACCACATCAGCCATGCCAACGGAGGCTTGTCTCAAACCACCCATCACACAAGCACCCTCCGGCACTTCCTCACCGGCAGCACTGTTTCCGTTAATGAAGAGGTAATTGATGGTGCTTCCCTCATCAATCAGGATGCTCGTTTCCCAAATGCTTCCCCCAACATTGACTAAAGGATTCGCCTGCGGGTCCCAAGCGTTAAAATCGCCATAAACGTGCACCCCATTCGGATCGGGGATTTCATTGTTCATGTCCACCCGAAAAGTGACTGAATATTGAGGTAGCGGACAAGCAGCACAGGAAGAAAAACACACTGCATCGAGCATCACATCTTGATTAGCGAACGTGGCCTCTCGGTTGCCATTGGTGGCACATGCTGATGGAACGGTCTCATCTTCTCCCCAGGCATTTCCGTTGATGAATTTGTATTGTGTGCTTGATCCAGCAGGCAGTTCCACTTGAACCGACCAAATGCCATTGCCTTGATCCGTCAGAGGAGTGGCCCCAGGATCCCACCCTTGAAAATCTCCAGCGATGTGGACACCTTGGGCACTTGGCACTTCATTGCTCATATCCACTTGAAACGTGACTTGAATGGTGCCCACATTGCAATTGGCGCATTCCGAAAAACACACGGGAGCTAGCGTCTCATCGAGCAAAGAAAAGGTGGCACTTCGGTTGAACTGTCCAAATCCATTGTCCACTCCGCAATTGGAAGGAACCGTTTCTTCATCGGCAAAAGTGAGTCCGTTCAAAAATTTGTACTCCACAGAAGACAATGCGGGAAGCACTGTTGTGAAGGACCAAGTTCCATTTCCTTCATCCGTCATGGCATCTACCCCAGCCGTCCAGGGTGGATCTTGAAAGCTCCCTGCAATGTAAACCCCGTCTGGGCTTACAGTTTCGTTGCTCATATCAACTTGAAAAGTCACAGAAATATCATCCAAAACACAAGCATTGCACGATGCAAAGCAAACCGCATCCAAGAGCGCATCTGAGCTTTGAAGCTGGAAGACACGGTTTCCATTGTTCCCACAAAGTGCGGGAACCGTTTCATCCAATCCCCACGCGTTGCCATTGACAAATTTGTATTCGTAGTTCGTCAATTCGGCCAAATTCAAAGTAATCTCATACACCCCATCCAAATCGGGATCGAGCATTTCTAGTACACTAGGGTCCCAATTAACGTAGTTCGGATTCTCGTTGATACCGTCACTGTTTGGATCGGCAAAATTCCCTGCAATGAAAACACCATCGGGCGAAACCGTTTCATTATTCATATCTACTTGAAAGGTCACATCATAGCGGAAAATGGCTTGCGTTCCCGACCAAAATGACGCCCCATAATCTTCGGCTCCTCCAGTAAACTCATAAGGAGCATTTCCATCAACAAAAAGAGTTACATCATCCCAAACACCAGCATTCACCGCGATGCTAGCTGCATTGTTGTTTCCATTTCCCCACTGAACATAATCGATAAGCGTGTTAGGGTCAGTGAAGTTATTTGATGTAAATAAGCCAATTTCACCCGGACTCCCTGTCAAAGCCGGCCATGAAAGTCTTAAGCGCTCATTGGGGGCGAGCACAAGGGTTCCACTTATGATGGAAAGGGTATTAATCTCATTGTAGATAGGAAAATTGCAGAGGAAATGGTTGCTCAGATCGATACTAGCATCTCCTAAATTTTGAAGCTCAATTTCATTGCTGCTTGGGTTGAACTCCACGATTCTCACCTGAGCACTGGGATTGACGCATGATTCGCACGAATTCCAGCAAAACGGACCATAAACAAGGTCTTGATCGAGGGTAATGTTTCGGTTAAAAAAACCATTCAAATTGCTCACACAGCTTTCACTTCCCGTGAAGTTTTCTTGATTGCTCAGATTATCCACCGAAAACTTGAAGTCATAATTTCCCTCTTCTAAGGTAATGGTGGTGCTGTAGATGTTATCAAATTCAGGATCTGCGAGCAAATCACAATTTCCGCAAAAGCCATTCCAGCTCCCTCCAACTGCGACGCTATTGAACACACCCGGGTATTGCGACATGTCCACCTCCAAAGTAAGTTCATAACTGTAGGTGCAACTCCCATCATCCACTTGTGCCAATGGATCATAATTGTTGGCCTCCACATCCGTGCAGCCCTCAGGAATTGGACAAGGATCACAGGAAGCAAAGCAATGCAGGTTCAAAACAAGGTCTTCCGTTCCCGTGATTAGAGATCGGTTGCCGTTGGATTGACATGCACCAGGGACTTGTTCGTCCAATCCCCATTGGTTTCCGTTCACGTATTTGTATTCGAAGGAACTCTGCTCAGCCAAACTCAAGGTAATCGACCAAACGCCATTTCCTTGGTCGATCATTGGAGTAGCTGCGGGATCCCAACCCTGAAAGACACCCGCAATATGAACTCCATTGGGATCTGTTTGGACTTGGGAGAGGTCTACCTGGAAAGTAACATTCACCGTTTGAGCGTGCAGCCCTGCGCCAAACAAAGTCAGCACAAGGGCGAGTAATAAAGTCTTCATGTTTGTTTTTGATTAAGCAAAACCGATTCATCCTTGCAGTTGAATCCGCTAAACCAAAAGATACAAAAAGAAAGTGTTCTTAAAACACCTATTCCTCAAGAATTGCTCTTCTGCTATGGTTTACTCCTGTTCTCCTTGATAGGAAATGGCCGCTTTATTCACGATAAAGAGGTTGCAAAGTGCTGCAATTCCTAGGGAAATTCCTGCCAACAACATCGCATTGATTGCTCCTTCACCAAAAATAGTTTCATAAATGGGTGTTAAAGCGGTGGCCGCAGTAATCTGTGGAATGACGATAAACATGTTGAATAGTCCCATAAACACACCCATTTTCTTTGCGTCAATGAACGAAGACAACATGGCATAAGGCATGGAAAGAATGGACCCCCAAGAAATTCCGATTCCAATGAATGAAAAGATCAGGTGTTGCGGATCTGTGATGAAATACATGCTAATGAACCCAATCGACCCTGCCAACAAGCTCAGCATGTGAACGTATTTCCGATTGATTCTTCGTTTCGCCGTGTACAAGGTTAACAACAAAGCAAAAGCCATTGAACTAAGTCCGTACATTCCCATGTAAGACCCCACCAAATCTGCAGCGTCGTTGAAGGCTTTATCGGCGACAGTATAATCCATGCTCTCCGCTAGGAACTGTGCGCTTCTGGCTTGGAAAAGCGCAATCTCATCCAAGGTTTTTCCTGCAAAAGAATCCATGGTCATGGGCTCGGAGAGGCTTGGTTTTGGCGCTTTGAAGATGTGTTCTGTTAGCGCTGGTGTAGCCAAAGACCACATAGCGAAAAAGGCGAACCACGAGAAAAACTGCACAACACCAAGCTTTTTCATGGTGAGTGGCATGTTTCCGATATTTCTCAATACCTCCATGGTGGCTTTAACCAAACCAGCATTTTCCTTCTTTTCACGCTCGAAGGCCTCCATGTCTTCGGGTGGATATTCATCGGTGGTGAACACCGTATAAAGAATGGACCCTAAGAAGACCACTGCACCAATAGCAAAAGCAACTTTAACCGATTCGGGCACCATGCCCGGATCTGCTTCATTGCTTACCCCCAATTGCTTCACCGCCCAAGGCAAGTTGGACGCTACCCATGTTCCAATACCGATGATGAGGGTTTGCATCACAAAACCATACGACCGTTGTGAATCGGGAAGCTTATCCGCCACCAATGCTCGGAAGGGTTCCATGGAAATGTTGATGGACGCATCCAAAACCCACAGACTTCCTGCCGCAATCCAAAGTGCTGAACTGTGAGGAACGAAGAATAGGGTGATTGAACTTAAAATGGCACCAATGAGGAAAAACGGACGCCTTCTCCCCCATCTCGGATGCCACGTGTTATCGGAAAGGTGGCCTACAATGGGTTGAACGAGCAGTCCGGTTAAAGGAGCAGCAATCCACAACATGGGAATGTCGTGCTCATTCGCCCCCAAAGTTTGGAAGATCCTGCTCATAAAACCACCTTGCAAAGCAAAGCCGAATTGTATTCCAAGAAATCCGAAGCTCATGTTCCAGATTTGGAAAAAGCCCAATTTTGCCTGTTTTCTCATGTAAAAAATCTTTGGGGGTGGAAGATACTAAAACTAGTGTAATCAGTACACTTTTCACCTTTCGAATGAAAAAGCCCCTTTCCTAAGTAGAAAAGGGGCTCTTTTTCAAAGGTTTATTTTATTGACATGCTGTTCCAAGTACACTTAAGAACAAGAGGAGGTCAGAAGAATTAATGAGTCCGTCTGAGTTAAAGTCTCCTTCGCAAGATTCCGGTGTGAAATCACAGGAACCATCATCCACGTTAGCGTAAATGTTGTAATTGTTGGCAAGCGGGTTGGTACATCCCGGACGAGAATAAACACAAGATCCATCATCTACCGTTGCTGCGGGGTTGTAATTGTCTGCTTCCTCATAAGTACAACCGTTCACTGATGAGAAAGTACAAGATCCGTCATCATTGTTTGCGGCTGGGTCGAAGTT
>CAZYPV010000048.1:0-25921 GCA_964649515.1 uncultured Comamonadaceae bacterium
TACTAGAATCGTGGCTCTTTTCAACTAAAAATGTGTCAAAGCCTCTTCGATCATAACCAAGAGTCATATGAATCTAGTTACTTTAATCTTTTTGTATTTTTTTCCCATACCCAGTGCAATTGCAGTGGAGTCCTTGATTATCAATTCACCCAAAGCCAAGCCTGATACTGCCTCCTTGATTTCTTGAAACTCACTTCCTGAAACTCCAAAAAGGTCTTTGATTATAGAGTCCGTAATTGATTGTTGCTTCATAATTAATGGATACTGAGCATTAGCATAAAAATCAAAAAACTTAGACTTATAACTGTCCATGTTCTGAGTTGCGAGAATGATGCTTAAACCCTTATTTCGGCCAACTGCAATCAAGTCGCGAAGTGGCTTGTTGTCAAAGTCTAGCATGTAATGGGCTTCATCAATAATGGTGAAATGTCTAATCTCTACACATTCTTCAGAAACTGCTTGCTTTGGCAATGATTCGTATATGGTGTTGAGTTTTGAAATAATGAAGTAAACAATTGCCTTTGCCAAAGGGCCATCTTTTGGATAGCCATCCATCTTCACTACAAAACTGTTATTGATTAGGTCGATGGTGTCTTCCCTAGCAAAGAGGTTGTTCCGGATTAGTTGTTTGAGCACAGACTTAATACTGTCGTCCTTCGCTTTGTCCTTTTCGCCTTGTAGATTGATGTATTCATTCAGTATAATCTCAAATGAAATAGGCTTGTTCTTGGTTGTTCTGTAAGCGGCAATCACGGCTTCTGAAAGTCGATTGCTCATGTTGGCACTCATTCTAGCATTATCTATGGCTACAATAGCGTTTGCCAATTCTGTTGCATAGAGGTTTATCTCATTTTGAGTTTTACCAACAAAGTTCTTAAATGGAGAAAAGGGCAATGGCTCTTTGATTGGATCGAGGATAGCTGAATCATCTATTTCGAAGTGACTGAACCATGAACGATTGGCCGGGTCTGAAAACTCACCTTTGTAATCAAAGAAAAGGAAGTTCACCGGGTAGGCCGTCTCTACGGTAAGTGAGCGCATTTCACGCATTAGAACAGCTAGTAAGTTGGACTTTCCTGAACCTGTTGAGCCCGCCACGAGTATCTGCGTGTTTGGTATGTCTCTGGCATTCAGGTTAAGTGTAGCAGGAATGTCATCCTGGTAGGAGCCAATATTTAGGTCAAGTAAAGGAATGCTGCTGAATGATGCCTTACCCTGTTTTGTCGTAATACTGAGCCATTTATCTAGGTTGTCATCATCAAGCAGATATTCCAACCCCTTACGCATTTCGAAATTGATAATTCTACTTCTATTTGCTGCTATGGACCAATCAATCTCAACATGGTTATAGCGATACTTGATAAGGCTTGACCACAATTGCTGGAGATTAAACTTTGTAAAAGTGGTTTCGTGGATTCTTAGGCTTTCCATAGACAGGTTCTCTATATCCGCCCAATTTCTCTTGTGGCTAAGTGATAAACCTGCTGCAAGTGTTAGGCGTTGCAGCAAATTGTTGTTCAGAGAAATGTGCTTGGTGTCCTGTCTATACTCTGGAAGGTTTAAGCGTTTCTCTATTTTCTGTTTTAGTGGTTGAAGGGCATCAAGCAATCCTTCACTTTGGCGTATGTTATGTAATGCTACTTCTTCCATGATTAACCTTCAATTTGATTTCCGAAATAACCTTCAACTACATTTGTTTTTTGAAGCTCCTTATCTCTGATCAGTGTGTATGCTTTTGAAACGAAAGGTGCGATTTTCTCCAAGTCTGAACTGGGCCTAACTTCACTATCTGAACTTAGCAGGATGGTTTGGTGAGAAAGCTCAGGAAAGTAGTTTTCCAAAAGCGTGCTGCGGCTTGTTTCATCCAATACGCCCATTACGGTATCTATCATTACTGGTGGGTCGTAATCGCCAAATTCATGCAATGCCTTTAGTAATACCTGAACCACTACTTGCGTTGAGGCTGTATTTAATTGGCTTAGGTAGATTTCATTGCCCGATTTGTGATAGATACTAAAGTTCAAGTCCTTTAAGTCTTCTGAAAGCTCAACACGACTTATTACATCTTGATATGCGGCAAGATTGGCATTGAGGTCTATTTTCATTTTCTCTTCAATCTTGTCTTTCTTACTCTTCAGCAGGGTGTTGGCTATTTCTTCAAAAAGGGGTTCCAGTTTCTTTAATGTTTCAAACTTAGGATCTGGCTCCTCAGTTGTTGGAATATCAAATTGCTGGATCTTTCCTTCAATCTTTTTGATGTGCCCCTCTTTCTCTTTGATTTTAACTTCTAGGTCTTTTATGGTAACTTCATTGGCTTCGTATGCCTTAATCAAAGAATAATCACTGCCAGACACTTGAGATTTGAGTTCTTCAATTTGCTTCTCAACTTTTTCTCAATTGGCTATTTCTTGCTCAAGTGTTTGTTTTCTGTAAGAAAGTGAGTTGTATGGATTCTGATAATTACCTTTGGCCAAGGATTCTAAGGCATTCACCTCTTGGGCTGTGAAGAAATCGTACTTGGAGGTGGTTTGTTCTTCCTTAAAGCTCAGTAGTACATTTTGCGCCAATTCACTCACTGACACATCTCTAAGCTGATGACCTTTATCATTTAGAATGTTGATAGCTTTTACCAGTACTTCTTCTAAACTGCCTTTGGAAATATGTGACAACTCGTTATTGTCTGTCTCTTTTCTTTCACTCAGAATCAATGAAATGTCGTTATGAAGTACCTCCGCTAGTTTTGGAAGCGAAACATGAAGCTCAAAGTTTTTGATGAAATCATTTGCTTCCTCTTTATATTGTTTCTCCTCACGTTCAACGGCCTTTAATTCTTCTTCTAGCTGCTTTACCTTATTGTTTATGGTAGACTCTTCATTGAGGCCTGCCTTGAGTTTATCGTACAAGTCCTTGTTGGATACTGAATAATCCAAGGCCTTGCGATGCTGTTCGTTCAGTTCTCCGAATAGTTCATTTTCTTTCTTCTTCTCTTCAATTAAATCGAGGTATTCTTTCTTCTCTTTTTCTAAGTCAAGGAGCTGAGCTGTATAATCCTCTGTTAAAGATTCAGCTGCTTTCGCAATAGATAAGTAACGATTGAAACCCATTACATTCTCAATGTTTTCTCGGATCACTCTGTTCAATCGATCTTCTTTCAGCAGGCTACCTGCCTCCATAGCGTCAAATAAGAAGTAGCGGCTGAGTTCTTCTGGTAGGTTTCCCTTGATGATTTTATTTACTTGTGCTTCTTGCTCCGTCCGCTGAGCAGGGGAAGTTGCCGTACCGTATTGAAATATGGAACCATTCATGTTGAGTTTGACACTTTCAACTGGTTTTTTAGATGAGTTAAGCATGTAGGTGCGTGTGAGAACATAAGACTGTTCTTGATTGAGCACACGGCCGGAAAAGAACAATTCAAGTTCAATTTTTTCATCTACTTTACCCAAGGCACCTGCATTTAACAATTCATTGAAGTTCCTTTCTGTATTGATTTGTAAGCCGTACAAGGCTCCATAAATGGCATCAAAAAAGGTGGTTTTACCACCACCATTGGCGCCACCAATCAAAACAATAGGCTTGTCAGGATCTGTAACAATATCTAAATCAAGATTGAGATATGTTTTGAAGTTTTTAGCTCGTATCCGTTTGATTAGCATGGCTACTTAATTTTTTGAAGTCCTTTTTCAATGAGTTTTTTGAGGGCTTTCTCATCCAACTCTTCGTTTTTGATTTTCTTCTCGTGGTAGCCCTTCAATAAATATTCCTTTACCCATTCCGGGTCTATTTCATGCTTTTCGCATAACTGCTCTATTATGGTCATATCGTCTTTGCGAATGCCGTAATGTACAAATAACGAGTCTAGTCCTTTCTTACTCATGATGAATGGGTTTTAGTATTGGCAATGGCCGGGTCAAATGCAACCCAACCTGTATGGTCATTCGCTTTATCAATTAAGTTGTCAGCATATTTCCATACACTGAAGTCAGATTTGCTTCGTGGTACTATTACGCCTCCAATCAATGGCTTCTGTGGAGAAGATTTTTCTTGAATGTAATTGTAGAGTGCATTGTGTTTACGAACAAAGTTGGGGTCTGAATCCAAGGTTTTAGTATCGAACAAAGCAATTGTTCCGTTATTCAGGCGAATGACAAAATCAACATAGAAACCTCTGGTGATTCCGTTTAAATCTTCGTAGGTAACAGCAAAGTCCTCCTTGTTCTTGTCTCCGTTTTTATACCACCAATCTATGTGCGGCTTATTGTTTTCAAGAAATGCTACAAAATGCCTTTCAGGGTTGCTTGCAACCCTGTATTCGTAAAAAGGCTCCAATACATGAGTATCTGCATCTCTTTGTTCGTAGTTTTCATTGAAGATGCGCTCGCTCGGTACATCCCATTGACTGTGTTCTACCTTTTTAGTGGATTGTGCTGCCTTTTCTTTTTGCAGTTGTTCATGCTTGAGCAATGCCTGGTCAATCAATTCAATAAACTTGGGTTTGTTTTGCTCAAAGAGCATCACCTTAATGGCTTTAAACTCATCCATGATGATATACTCTTCGAAAAACATTTTTAGCGCCAACTCTAGCACCGGTGTAGAATCCACTTTAGCATAGCCGCCTACATGGTCTCTACAGAATTGACGGAATAAGATGTTCAGCTCATTAGAAGTTTTAGCATACTTTTCTTTTTCTTCAACTCTCGTCGCCCCTTCTACAATTACCAATTCCAAATCCTTTGGAATTGGAATCTCAATTTGATCCACATCTATCTGGACAAAAGTTGCTGAAAGCCTTTCTTTATTGAACTCCTCTATGGTTTTGCCACTTGTTTGACTTGGGTCTGTAGTAACTCCAAAATAGTCTTCTGCTGCTTCATATAAGCACTTTCTAAATTTGGAACCGAGACGGTTACGGGTTAATCGAGTATTGATAAAAGCCGACTGCAGCGCTATTTCTTGATAGCGTTTTATACGATATGCTTTGTTTTGAACGATGTAGTCCATGTCTTCCTGAACTATGTGGATGACATCTTTACTCAAGTTGGTGTACACATAACCATTGTTGAGTATTGGATTTGGATAGTGCTTTTGCTCGGGCATCCGTAAAATTCTACCAACCGTTTGTATACCGAAATGCTCTTGCTTGATCTCCCTAAAAATCAATAGCACAGCAGCTCTGGGGCAGTCCCAACCCAAAGCGATGGCTTGTTTGAATAGCAATACATCGGTTAATGAGTTAGGGGCTTCTATGCCCTCTAAATTGGTTTTGGTGTTACTGAGCCAAACGGCCAATCGTTCATTTTGAGTGGTAATGCCCTTGTAGTCTAAAAAAGTTTCTACCTCTTCAATCATTTCCTTGTCTAAAGCCGTTTCTTTTTTGGTCTCGTTGGGCAGTTGAATGAGCAATAGGGGATTGATATTAGAACCTACCGTTTGATAAGCCTTAGCCAATTCTTCTCGCTTTTTCAGGGCTTCTTCTAACAATACTTGATTGAGTGAACGACCTTGTTGTGTATGATGATCTAGAGCAGGATTCAGTACCACATTTTTCTTTATCATTTCTGCTTCAATCACCTCATCTCGTTTGATGGTATAGCCATAATCAGACTTGAAAAGTGGTGTGGCTGAAACGTCTATCTCAATTTTCGCATGAATTTTTTGAAAAAGCTCTTTGGCTTTTTTTCCATTGGCGTGGTAGTGCGCTTCATCGAGTATGCAAATGATTTCAATGCCATCAAGCATGGCTCTATACACAAACTTGAGGAGGTCTTTGCCTTGCTCGTTTTCTTTGATGAAGAGGTTGCTCTCTTTGTTTACCGATTGCCAATTCACAAACAACATTTCATTGGGCTTGAGTTTGCCATCTGAAATATCCTCAAACTGAATGGGCTTAATGGTTCTTAATTCTTTGAAATAATCTTTCAGCGAGAGGTAAGATTGTAAGTGCAGCTGATTGGGTGCAAACCATATAAAAGCCACTTTGCGTTTAGGTAATTCTAGCTTATCGGGTATTTCATTGCTCAACTGATTGAGAAAAGCAGCCATGGTAACCGTTTTACCTGCTCCTGTTGGTGCTTTGAGTACCATTTTGTGTCTGGCTCCCGGTTTGGCCAATAAACTATAAGTATCTTTCAATAGACCTTGAACCGCTTCTTCCTGGTATATGCGTAGGGTAATCATAAGTTCCAATAGTTTTCTGCTTTCCAATTTTCAGGAAAGCCCATTTCTTTTTCTTGAGCCAGAGGACAGTTTTCCATTAATTTCAATAAACTAGCTTTAAAGTGATGTCCTGGACTGATGATGTTCAATATATAATTGATGGCCGTGATGTAGGTGTAAACCTTGTACGGCAAGATGTTTTTATTTTGAATAAATGGATTAAGCGTTTTACGCGGAATCCGCATTTTGGTCATGCGCCTGTTCCATACTCGGCTATGATGTGCACATAAGTTTCTGAGCAGGGAGAAACAGCGCAACCAATTCTCTAAGGTATCCGCATCTTTCAATCCGAAGTATTGGGTAATCTCGTCTTTGGGGCCTTTATCTCTTCTTAGGTTGGAGAATATTTTCGATAATAGACCCATACTACTCACTTCCAAGGCCATCCAAGCGGGTGGCGTATCGGGTTCGGAGTAAGTAGCTTTGTAATGTTTGATGAAGGTTTCTTTACTTCTATCAATCTCTTTTTCCAACGAAGCAATGTGTTGAGCAAAAAATCGCGAATTGTTGTATAGCTTGGTGTCCAAATGCCAAAACGCACCATACTCCAGAGCATAGCGATAAATGATTTGGGTGCGGAAGGCAATCTCTATTTTCTCTATGGCATTGAATAACAACAGGCGCAACTGCCTATCAAACACATAGAGGTTGAGGATTTCATCAAAGCTGATTTCCTGATTGAAAGGATGATTGGGGTCTTTATTATCTTGAAAAGGATAAGTGTATGCCCGCAAGCGATAATAGCTGATGTTGCCCAAATAATGTGCCGTACGCTCCGTATCAGGTATGTTTAAGCCCCGATTTTGTAGGCGTTGGATTTGCTGGGCAATGGGGAGGGCTACTTTTTGATACTTCATAAGCCCCTGTTTTGGTGAAACATAGGGCTATGAAATGCGAAAACCTGCCAAAGTGTGCTTCTACGAGAGGCATGGCAGGTACTATTGCCTGCAAATATACGGGTATTTGTGAGACTGCCAAAAGCCATGTGCCTAATCTTCATCTTGGTTAAACAAATCACTTTCTGCTGCTGTGGCTTCCCTATATTCCTCCAAAACAGGAACAAACTCCTTGTTCTCTTTGGGGAGTACGTTTTGGTAGGCCTTGTAAATGGCATCCGGCAAGGCGGCAAGGGTAATGTTCTCCGCTATGTCTTCAAACTCTTCTGCATAGGCGTACTGGCCGTTGGCAAATACATAAACCTTGATTTTACGCTCTGGTACTTCTTGCGCTACAAATTGCGTAAGCGCCTCAACCGCTTCTTCTAGGTACAAATCATCATACACCACATATACAAACTGTCCTTTGCCATTGGTAAAGAGTTTATTCCATGCCTGAACCTGCCCTGAGCTTGTCGAAGGGTTGAGGACACTGGTAACCTCTTGATAACAATCCTCCTTAATACATAACAGTTCAGTAGCCAATTGGGTAAGCTGGCGTTTGTTGGCCAAAGAAGGCTCACGCTCTACAAAATCACATTGGTAATAGCGGAGGTTATTTTTTATGGGAGAGTAATCGGAACCTTTAAGTCCCTTATAACCATAAATCACTTTGCTTACTCTTTTGTAAGTAACTTCATTTGCTATATTATTCTCATTATTAGTCACGATTATAGCCTTACGTGAACCATGATCAATTGTGTTTAATCTCATTACTGCTTCTGCTGCTGTTCCCGAACCCGCAAAAAAATCAAGTACTGTAATTTCCTTGTTTTTTTGAGTAATGGTCAATAAAAACTTAATCAATTCGAAAGGCTTGCTAAATGAAAATTTCACTCCCATGTTCAGAAGATGTTTCGTTGCAGAGGAATTTTTATAATCATAGATAATGTCTTCAGGTAGATTTGTTGCGCCTTCTAGAGAATCCAAATAAACTTTTGGGTAAATATTCCATTTCGCCTGCTCCCTTTTCTCATTGATTAAAGGAGAAGTGGTCGTTTTGGTGAAAATTAATAGATCCTTCTGTTCTAAATATGACATCCAACTCCATCTCCAAACTTTATCATCATTGTTAATCGGTTTAATAAATGAAGCGTCCTCAATTTTTTCTGGGAAAACATTTCCTGGAGGTATTACAAAACTTCCATCTGGACATTCAATCCAATAACGTTGATTGGGACGTGAGTCTAAAGATGGTTGATAAAGTGAAGCACCGCTTTTTTTGTATTTACCTTTCTCATCTTGATACTTATACTTTTTAGGATCGTCAGTCTTGGGCACTCCGAATCCACCTAAGTTGGATATACTTTTGGCATATGCTAGCACATAATCTTTCGTTGGTTTAAAGTAAGTCCCTTTATCGGATGTCTTTTTTGCTACACGTGGCACTGTGGTTATAAAATTGCTTTCACCAAAGACTTCATCACAGAGTAACTTTAATTGTGACTGCTCGTCATCTCCTATGCTTATAAAAATTACTCCTTCGGTTTTGAGAAGCCTATTTGCAATGGTTAGTCTCCTGTGCATAAAACTTAACCATTTGGAGTGGCGATAAGAGTCTTCCTTATCCACGTATTGATCATTGTAAATAAAGTCTTTGTTTCCCGTGTTATATGGAGGGTCAATGTAAATAACATCTATTGCATCGTCATGGGTAAAGGTGAGGGCGGTTAAGGCATGCAGGTTGTCGCCTTCTATTAAAATATGGTTGGGGTGTTTCTCGGTTTCTGTATCGTTAATAATGGCCCGCTCTTTTACTTCTTTGAGTATGGGTAGCTTGGTGCGCAGTTGTTCTTCTACTTCTTCGGGTTTGTCTTCCCATACCAAGCCGTACTTCTTTTTGGAGTTTACGAGGTTCACCAAGTAGGCACGTTCCTCATTGCTGAGACCGTCAAGGCTTTTTATTTTATCGAGTATGTCTTTTTTGTTCATGGTTAAAATGTCTTCTCTTCTTCACTATCTAAACGTTGTAGCGCAAATTCAAATGCATTACTGTGGTAATCTTCCAAACCTCACTTTGTGCAATAATACTTCTAATAGTACATCGCATGCTTTTTTATTTGCTTTACGAGGTAAGAAATAAATGTGTTTATCACAGCTTCATTTAAATTGACCTCCTAAACTTTGAACAATATATACATGTTCTTCTGGAGTTGAAACTGGAAATGTGGAAAAACACAACACTTTTCTATTCTAGTTAATATAAAGGCTGCAAAACCTACCTAATCCATTTGAAAGTGGTTCTTTGACATAGTTTTTGATGTTATCCCAGCATCCAATCCTATTAGCTGTATCAAATCAATTATACACCTCCTTGATACTGATTTTCCATGTGTTTTTGTCTCTCTTCTACGACAGAAGGGTTAACTATACTCAAGGCGTAATCCTTAACTACTATTGCAATAACCTTTCGCACAACAGTCCTATAGTATGGGTTAACGAAATTTCAAAATCTCGTGTAACATCATCTTGCCCTGTCTTAGCATGTATTAATTCATGTATTAAAGTACCTGAATACACGGCAAGAGACCTCAATGTCTTTCTAGATATAACTATGCATCCGGTTGCCTCATCCCAACAACCTTGAGTTTCATATTGCTCGAAAAAATCCTCTTGCATAGTTGAAGATATTCTGATTGATTTTACATGCTTTGGAATTCCACCGAAAACTTCGATGATCTCGGAGGTTCTATCATAGATTTGTTTTTCCTTCGCATTCAGTTCTTCGGGCTTGATAAATGTAAAATCAAAACTGTCGTTGTAATCAGAAATGAATTGATCACTATCAATAATTGGGTTTCCTGCCAGGTCCTTTGCGCCTCTTATTTTGTCCTTTAGGTTCTGAGGAACTATGATAACTTCTCTTCCAGTTGCCTTCGCACGATCTATCATAGATGGGCTTTCCATTGCTTCTTGAGAAGTGACAAAAAAATATTTGTCAAATTGATTAAGGATTTTAACCGAATGTACCTGGACATCGATCCAACCCAACTCGTCATGAGCAGTGCCTAAATTAATGTTTTTTAGATCCTTACCTATAACCTCAGCTATTTCATTAGACTTCGAAGCCAGTAATATTTTTTTAATTGACTCTGAGTAAGCACTTCGCCCAACATTTGTTCTTTCCCGATTCAATGCTTTTTTTATTGAAGCGTTCCTGACGGTAATGTTGTAACTAAAGAGAAAGTTCTCCTCTTCGGCCACTTTTACCCCATTGATGTAGATGTTTCCTTGTCTTCCATTCTTTCGAATTATTTGTCCGGTTTTAACATTCTCAATAATTGCTTCTCCCGAAAATTTCAAGAACAAATTTTTTGCATCCTCAATGTCCTGATCTTGAACTCCAATCATTTCAAACTCTGTGCCTTTGTAATTCGAGTCAGTTGGGTCTTCAATTACTGCATGAAGAGTGTTAATATCTTGGAAGTCTTGCTTTCCAGACCTCGTGATTGTAACCGTGTTGAACTTAGACCTTGCTCTAACCTTTATTCCTTTTCTGTCAAATGTTGCCAAAGCGTCTTTTAACCCAATTCCAAATTTTCCTATGACCAAAGGGCTATTTAACTTTTCTTCATTTTCATTCTGCGTTAAATGCATATGCCGAAGTCCCCGTCCATAGTCTCGAATTATCCATGAATGATTTCTCTTGAAGATCTCGACCTCCTCAGTTTCTGTCAATAATTGTTCATCCAGGGCATTAGCTATTATTTCTCTTAAAGCGTGCGAAACTTCCCAATTCTCAAGTATCTTTTCTATGTTCAGATCAAATTTTTTCATATTTCTTATCTCATGAGTTATGCTAGGTTTATTTCTCTATATGATTATCAATAATTTAATTCATTGATATTACATTATCCAAATGAATGTTCTCTCTTATTATAAAAGAATGGATTAAACTTTAAATCCTACACAAATTCTTCAACATTCCCATCATGCCCCACCTCATCATCCTCCTCCTCGGCTCCCTCTTCTTCTTCCTTGCCTTCATCCTCACAGAAAATAACGCCAAGTACATCCTCTCTGGCTACAATACCATGAAACCGGCAGAACGGGAGAAGGTGGACATCAAAGGCTATGTGCGCTTCTTTAGGCGCTTTCATTGGGTTTTGGGGGTGAGCTTTGTATTGGTGGGGTGGATTTCGAAAGCCCTGTTGCCCGAGGCTTGGCATGGCGGACTAATTGTTCTTTACCCTTGCTTGGCCTATGTATATTTGGCGGTGAAAGGACAGCAATTCATGAAAAAATAAGCACAAAAAAAGCCCTGATAAATCGATTAGATCATCAGGGCTTTTCCGTTTGTTGTTGGCTAATTACACCTTCAATATCTTAAACTCAGTACGTCGGTTCAATTGGTGCTCGTCCTCGCTGCATTCTACGCCGTTCTTGCAGCGGTTGAGGAGCTGACTTTCACCGTATCCCCTGGGTTGGAGGCGGGATTTGGCGATGCCGTGATCGAGGAGGTAATTAACGGCAGATTGCGCTCTTCGCTTCGACAAGCTCATGTTGTAGGTGTCGGTTCCGCGGGCGTCGGTGTGGGACGAGAGCTCAATCACCATCGTGGGGTTGTCTTTCAATATCTTCACGAGTTTGTCCAATTCTTGTTCCGATTCTGGACGAAGTGAGGCTTTGTTGTAGTCGTAATAAATGTTGTCCAAGCGCACCACGGTTCCAGCTTCGAGCATGAAGAGTCGGAAGTCGCTATACATCACCGTTGCTGGTCTTCCTTTGGTGCTCAGCACAATCTCCTGTTCTGGAAAAGGCGGATGATTGGCTTCCAAATAGTATTTCTTTTCTCCTTCCAATCCGAAGAAATAACTCCCGTCCACCAAGGTGGGCATTTGGGCCACGAGCTCGCGGTTTTCGTCATACAAGGAAACCATGGCCCCGGCAATGGGTTCTCCGGTGGAGGCCAGCAAAACGTGCCCTTCCGAGGCGTAGCTGTATTTCGTGAGTTCGAGGTCAGCACCATCAATGTAACCGGAGCGTTCGTTGGTCATCAGCTTCAGTTCTTGTTGAAAATAACCGTTCTTCACGCCAATGATGGTGTAGGTTTTATCAAAATCAACATCAAACGAATAATACCCGAGGGAGTCGGTATTGGACACCACTTGCAGCACTTCTTCGTTGTTTTCGTCCTTCAGTAGGATGGTAGCGTTCTTGATTTGTTGTTTGGTTTCCGCATCAATCACAAATCCGCTCACTCGAATGGTGGGCGAGGTTTTTACTGAAAAATGATAGATGTCGTCATCCCCTTTTCCTCCCGGACGGTTACTGGAGAAATAGCCTCCTTTTCCATTGGAGAAGGTGATGAGGGCAAAGTCGTCAAACGAGGAGTTCACGGGGTAGCCAAAGTTCTTCACTTGCCCTTCCACGTCGATGTAGAAGAGGTCCAAACCACCCAAGCCGGGGTGACCATTACTCGCGAAGTGCAGCACTCCATTGGCATCCAAGAAAGGAAACATTTCGTTGTTTGGGGTATTGATTTCCGGACCCAAATTCACGGGGTCTGACCAAAAATCGCCGTTCCGTTTGGTCATGTAAATGTCGGTTCCACCAATGCCGTCGGGCATGTCTGAGGTGAAGTACATCGTTTGTCCGTCTGCCGAAAGTGTGGGATGCCCAATGCTGTATTCCTCGTCGTTGAATGGGAATTCCTTCAGTCTGCCCAGCTCTCCACCTTCGTATTTACCGTGGTAGATGGCCAAATTCAGGCGTCCGTCACTTCCCTCCTCTTTCTTCCCTTTGAAGAAGAAGTTTCGGGTAAAGAACATTTCGCTGTTTTGCTCATCGTAAGCCACGGTTCCTTCGTGAAAACGGCTGTTGGCTTCGCTATCGGCGAGTTGTACGTTGTTCAAAGAACTGTCCGATTGCACTTCAGCCGTGAAGAGATTGAGGTAACTTTGATCGGTCCAGTTGTAGATGTTGTTCTTGCCCCTACCTTGTCCGCGGGCTGAAGAAAACATCACCTTCCCTTCCACAAAACAGGGGGCGAAATCTGAACTTTCGGAGTTGATGGGTAAATTCGTGATGGTGTACAGCGAAGAATCGCGCACGATGGTTTCGGCCCAATTTCCTTCTTGCAGGTATTTGCGAATGTATTGATCGTTGGGTTTCATCATCATGTATTTTTCATACACGAGAAGGGCCCGTTGGTATTCGCCCTGCACTTTGAGGATGTCGGCATAGAGCAAAAGGTCTTCTGCCCTCACCAAAGACAGGTTGGCCAGTTTTTCCAAATGCACCTCGGCCTTGTCGTATTGAGCGAGGTTTTTTCGGCATTCCGCAGCCCTTTTGAGCGCAAAAATGTCGTTATCATCAATCTCGAGCACATCTTCATAGATTTCAGCGGCTTTTTCAAACTTGAATTCCTGATAGTATCGGTCTGCCAGCTTCTTCTTTCCACTCTGGGCGAAGAGTGCAGTACTGGCAAAAAACAACACGAGCAGTGCAAGGTATTTGTTGGGCGTATATGAGTTCATCTGAGTCGTGATTAATGGTTAGAAGAAACGGGGTGAAACATCTCCTCCAAAACGCTTTCCAAAGTCGATTCCGAGCATGATTTCGTGGGAACCGGTGGTGTAGTTTCCAAGGTCGCTGGTGGAATAATCGTAAGCATAACCCACGTGGAATTTATTGTTCACTTCGTACTGCAGGAGCAAACCTACGGCATCTTGGTAACGATACATTCCTCCAATCCAAAACTTTTCATAGAACATGAAGTTGGCGGTAAGGTCAAAAGAAATGGGCGCACCGGGCACTGCTTTCACGAGGAATGCGGGCTTGAAGTAAACGTAGTTGTTGAGTTCCAAGACGGTTCCACCGATGAGGAAAAAGTGCTGACGCTGATTGTTGTCTTGAAAATCGGGCAAATCGCCATCGAGCAGTTTCGATTCCAAAATTTTGGGCACACTTAAACCAAGGTAGCTTTTGCGCGAATACCACATCACTCCCGCTCCAAAATTGGGCAAGGCACGGTTGCTGATGTTTTGTTGGAATGTGGGGTCGTCCGATTCCACGGGGTTCAAATCCAAAAGGTTGGCTTGGAAAAAGTTCACTCCTCCCTTCAGTCCAAAAGCCAATTTACTTTTGTCCATCATGATGCGGTAACTGGCATCGAAGTACAGCCCCGTTTGCCTCACCGGGCCATGGGAATCGTTGATGATGCTTCCTCCCAAACTGATGCTTTCTCTCCTCAAGGGCGAGTGCATGGTTACGGTTTGGGTGCGGGGAGCTCCGTCAATATCTACCCACTGGTGCCGGTAAATGGCATTGGCCGTGAGCAAATCTGCACTTCCCGCATAAGCAGGGTTGATGGCCAGGGTGTTGAACATATACTGGCTAAACATGGGGTCTTGTTGAGCGAGGGCACTGGAGCCCAATGCCACGCAGAACAAGGCTATAATGTGTTTTTTCATGTTCATGGCTTATCTTTTTAGGTAGATGTATCCTGTTTGAGGTTCAGAACCATCGCCCAGATCAATAATGTAGTAATAGGTGCTTACCGGAAGCGGACCTCCGCCAATGGCTCCACCACTTTGCGCTGTTCCGTCCCAATCGTTCAAATAAGGTGAAGCTTGGTAAACTTCCACTCCCCAACGGTTGAAGATTTTGATGGATGCTTCTTCGTATTTGAAGAGGTTGGGGATTTCGAAACGGTCGTTGATTCCATCGCCATTCGGTGAGAAGGCGTCAGGAACGTCGATGGTTAAGCAGTCGCTCAAAGTGAAGGTGATGCTGTCTGAACTTGTTCCACAAACGCCGTTGTCGATGGTCCAAGTCATGGTGCTCACAATGTCTTCCAAAGGCACAAAGATGGACCCTAGGTCGAACACGGTGGTGTTGGGATCGTCTTCACTTCCAATTTCGATCGGACCTTCATCGATGGTCCAGTAACCCGTTGCTGGGAAACTGTACGGTGAAGCGTCGAGGTTGAAGATGAGGAAATCGTCGCCACAAATGGTGGTATCATTTCCAGCAAAAGCGCTTGGAATGGTAGGGTCGAAGTTGGTGAAGCTCACGGTATCGCTGCTCGTTCCACAGAATCCATTATCCACCGTCCAGAGGTAGGTGTTCACCCCAAGCGGGATGTCGTACACGTAGGTAAACTCGTTGTTCACGTTGGCGAAGTCTCCTCCACCTTCGAGGATGGTCCACACGCCGGTAGCGGTATTCCCAATGGTTTCGCTTCCTTGCAATTGAAGGGAGTCAAGCGCTCCACAGAAATCGATGTTCATTCCTGCATTGGCGTTGGCCACGCTCAAATCGTTGAGGAAGAACGAGACGGTGTCGGTGGAGATTCCTCCGCACGGACCGTTATCAACCGTCCACACAAATCGGCTTTCACCAAAACCGAGGTTGAACACGGTAGAGTTTGGAATTTGCGGTTGGGAGATTTCACCACTTCCACTGATCAAACTCCAAGACCCCGTTGCTGGCGGAATGGGGCTGTTTCCTGCGAGCGTCGCACCTCCAAACGGAGTACAAAACTCTTGGTCTTCACCGGCCATGGCCACGGGCGAGTTAGGATCGAAAATCAGTACCTGAACCGTATCTACCGTCGCTTCTCCACAAACTCCATTGTCGAGGGTCCAAGTGAGTACGTTGGTTCCGACGCTGAGGTTGGAGAACACGCTGTTCGGGTTGTTGATTTCTTCAATATTCCCCGAGCCAGAGATCAATTCCCAGGTTCCAACTGCCGGACTCACTACTTCATCAGCTTCCAATGTGGTTGATGCCACTGGAGCACAAAGCAGCTGGTCTTCTCCCGCGTAGGCTTCCGTTTGCGTTTCATCAAACACAGAAATTCGAACAAAGTCAAAGGTGTTGTTGATGGCGCAGGGTCCGTTGTAAATGGTCCACTGCAGCACGGTTTCTCCCACAATCAACCCACTCACAATGGCATTGGGGTCGTTCACATCGCTGATGGTTCCTTCTCCAGAAACAATGCTCCAGGTTCCAATGCTTGGTTCGCTAGGAATTGCTGCATTCAAAGTGGTGCTTGAAATCGGTGTACACAGGGAAATGTCTTCCCCGGCAAAAGCGAAGTTGGCATCGTCTGAGAACACTGAAATGCTCAAAGTATCGCTTGTTGTTCCGTTTTCGCACGGACCATTATTCACGGTCCAAACGAAGGTGTTCACACCCAATTCCAAGTCTGTAATTTCGGTTTCTGCGCTGTTCGGGTTGAGGATGGTACCGGCGCCTTCAAGGAGGGTCCACTCACCGCTTGCTGGGTAAATGAGGTTGTTTCCTTGCACGAAGGTACTGTTATCCGGCAAGCACAACTCTTGGTCAGCACCAGCAGCGGCCGGAGACTGATTTTGGTCGAAGATAAAGACGTCCACGGTGTCTGCACTGTTGTTTCCACAAGGTCCGTTGCTCACCGTCCACACAAAACGATTCAAGCCAACAGTGAGGGCGCTCACTGGTGTATTCGGGTTGTTGGGTTCTTCAATTACACCGTCCCCATCAATGAGGGTCCACGTTCCTGTGGTTGGGTCGTCAAGGGAAGAACCTTCCAACACGGTGGTGCTCGTTGGGCTGCAAATGTCTTGATCAGCTCCAGCATTGGCGAGGGTATAGTTTTCATCAAACACCCGCACCTCAACGGTATCGCTGGTGCTTCCTTGCTCGCACGGACTGTTGTTCACGGTCCATTGGAATACGTTCGTTCCTCCGCCCAAATTCGTAATGAGGGTGTTAGGGTCGTTGCTGTTCACAATGGTTCCTTGTCCTTCGAGGAGGGTCCACGTTCCTATGGCAGGGAAAATGGCGGCTTCCGCATTCATCAGTACTTGATTCGTGGGCAAGCACACTTCTTGATCTGCGCCTGCCTCTGCATCGGGTGCGTTTTCGTCGTAAATGAAGATGGACACGCAGTCGGTGCTTGGATCGGCACACGGACCGTTATCGATGGTCCAGCACAAGATGTTCTCCCCAATGGTTAAACCAGAAATTGGTGTATTCGGGTTGTTGGGTTCTTCGATGGTTGCTGTTCCTGTGAGTAGCGTCCAAGTTCCCACTCCGGGAATGTCAGGAGTATTTCCTTCCATCGTAGTGGTGCTGATGGGCGTGCAGAAGAATTGGTTTTCGCCTGCATTTGCGGTTTGCGCTGCGGGATCGAAAATAAAGACGCTCACTGTATCGCTTCCGAAACCACACACACCGTTATCCACCGTCCAAACGAAGGTGTTTTCTCCAACTTCGAGGTTGCTCACAGCGGTATTGGGGTCATTTTCATCTGCAAAGTCGCCACTACCCGCAATGAGGGTCCATGTTCCGACGGCAGCATTTTGCGTTTCGCTGCCCTCCAAGTTCGTACTCATTGTGGGCAAGCAAAATTCTTGATCTGCGCCTGCATTCGGCACGGGAGCGTTCAAGTCGAAAAGCTGAATCAACACGGTATCGGTGCTTGTTGGTGGCACACACGGTCCGTTAGCGATGGTCCACACAAAAACGTTATCTCCCAAACTGAGGTTGTCCACAAGGGTGTTGGGGTCGTTCGGGTTGATGATGTTCGCCCCGCCTTCAATCACGGTCCAAGTTCCCACCGCTGGGAAGGTAACCGGATTGGCGCTGAGGTTGGTTGAGAACGATGGCGTACATACTTGCTGGTCGTTCCCCGCATTGGCAATGGCTTGATTTTCATCAAAAATGAAGATGCTCACGAGGTCGCTTGATCCGCTTGTTGCGCATGGGCCGTTGTAAATGGTCCATTCGAAGATGTTTTCTCCAATGCTCAAGCCGCTCACTGCTGTGTTGGGATCGTTGACATCGGCGATGCTACCACTTCCGCTCACCAAGGTCCATGTCCCAGATCCTGGGAAAATGGCCGCATTCCCTTCAAGGGTAGTGCTTTCAATTGGAGTACAGTAGCTTTGATCGGCGCCGGCATTGGCCAAAGGTGCATTTTCATCAAACACGAAGATGCTCACCACATCACTGGTGGTTCCGTTGGCACAGGGTCCATTGTCCACCGTCCATTGGAAGATGTTCTCTCCAATCGTGAGTCCGCTCACCAAAGAGTTCGGATTGTTTGGCTGGGCGATGTTTCCATTACCGCTCACCAAGGTCCAGGTTCCTACGGCAGGAGAAATGGGAGTATTTCCACTGAGGAGCACTTCGCTGTCTGGTGTGCATATTTCTTGATCTGCGCCGGCATTGGCGTCATCGTTAAACTGGTCGTAAACGAAGATGCTCACTACGTCGTTGCTCACTGCAGAACAAGGTCCGTTACTCACTGTCCAACGGAAGATGTTTTCTCCCACACCCAAGCCGCTCACCAAGGTATTCGGGTTGGATGGGTTTTGAATGGTGGCGCTTCCACTGAGGAGGGTCCACGTTCCTGTTGCTGGCGCAGTTAAAGCGTTTCCATTCAGGTTGATGGACGATAGCGGTGTACAATAGCTTTCATCTTCTCCAGCATCTGCGAGGGCTTGATTGTCGTCAAACACGAAGATGCTCATGGTATCAGAGCTAATTCCGTTGCTGCAGTTTCCGTTGTCCACGGTCCATTGCAAAACGGTGGTGCCCACGCCCAAGTTGGAGATGGTGGCATTGGGGTCATTGGGGTTCGAGAAAACTCCAGATCCACTCACAATGCTCCAAGTTCCAATGGCGGGTGCAGTGATGGCGTTGGCTTCCAAGTTCACGCTCGATTGAGGAGTGCAGATTTCTTGGTCTGAACCTGCATTGGCCGACAACTGCGTTTCATCAAACACAAAAATCGATACGGTATCAACACGGTCTTCTTCTGCCAAACAGTTTCCGTTGTTCACGGTCCAAACGAAGATGTTTTCTCCAATGACGAGGTTCTCCACCAAGCTGTTTGGGTTGTTAGGATCGGCAATGACGCCACTTCCTTGAACAATGCTCCAAGTTCCAATGGCGGGCGAACTCACGGCGGTTGCATTCAAGTTGGTACTGTTGCTGGGTGAACAGAATTCTTGATCTACACCTGCATTGGCGGCGGGCAAAGAGCTGTCGTAAAGGGTGATGGTCACTTGGTCTTGCTGGAGTCCGCAAGTTGCATAATCCAAGGTCCATTGGAACACATTCGCACCCACTCCCAAACCGGTAATGGTGGTGTTGGGGTCGTTGGGGTTGGTGATGGTTCCACTTCCGCTGATGAGGGTCCACGTTCCAATACCGGGGGCAAGTGCAGCATCGGCGCTCATGGTGGTGCTGGTTTGTGGTGTACACAAGATCTGATTGGCTCCTGCCTCAGGTTGAGGGGCTCCTCCATCAAACACAAAAATGCTCACTTGGTCGCTGGTGATGGCTCCCGGACAAGGTCCATTATCGAGGGTCCATTGGAAGATGTTTTCACCAATGCTCAAACCGCTCACCTCCGTTGTGGGGTTGGTGGCATCAGCAAAAACACCCGTACCGCTAATCAAGGTCCAGGTTCCCGTTGCTGGGAAAACAGGGGTATTTCCTTCGAGTGTTGTGGAGGTTTCTGGTGTACAAAGGTTTTGATCTGCCCCTGCGTTGGCTGAGGGCGATGCGTTGGAATGCACGAAGATGCTCACGGTGCTGCTTGTGCTTCCACTTCCGCATGAACCGTTGTTGATGGTCCACTGGAATACGTTTTCTCCAACCGCTAATCCGCTCACGCTGGTAGTAGGTGAGTTGGGGTTCTGGATGGTTCCCGCGCCCGATAAGCGTGTCCAAACACCGGTAGAGGGCGCTGTTGGAGTATTTCCTGCAAGCGTTGTACTTGAGGTGGGCAGGCAGAGTTCTTGGTCGGGACCTGCATCGGCGGGTGCGTCGCTCGATTCAAATACCAAAATGGTGACTTGATCGCTCGTTGTTGCCGGACTACATGGTCCGTTAGAGATGGTCCACTGGAATACATTGCTTCCCACACCCAAGTTGCTCACGGCAGTGTTGGGAGAAGAAGGGTTGGCAATATCACCACTTCCACTCACCAAAGTCCACACCCCTGATGCAGGATAAGTGGCGGCATTGGCAGCGAGGTTGGTGCTGTTTTGTGGACTACAGAATTCTTGATCCGTTCCCGCATTGGCCGCAGCTTGGGCATCATCAAAAATGGTGATGGTGACTTGATCGCTGCTGTTGGGAGGGGTACATGGTCCGTTCGAAATGGTCCACTGAAATACGTTGTCTCCCAAGCCCAAACCGTTCACACTGGTATTGGGGTTGCTTGGGTTGTTGATGTTCCCGCTTCCGCTCACCAAGGTCCAAGTTCCTGTTCCCGGTGCAGTTACGGCATTGGCGCTCAAAACCGTGGAACTCACGGGCGAGCAGAATTGTTGGTCCGCACCGGCATTGGCAGAAGCCTGTGTTCCGTCAAATACGAAAACATTCACCAAATCAGAGGTGTTGGCGGGTGCGCAGGGAGCGTTGTTCACGGTCCAACGGAAGGTGTTGATTCCTACCGACAAGCCACTTACTTCGCTGGTTGGGTTGTTCACATCAGCAAAGGTTCCTGTTCCGTTCACCACGGTCCAAGTTCCCACGGCGGGAAAAACGGGTGCGGTGGCACTCAAGTTCACTGAACTCGCTGGAGAACAAATGGACTGGTCTGCACCGGCATTGGCATTGGGTGCGTCATCATCAAAAACAAAAATGGACACGGTATCGGTAGTTTCCCCCGAGCAAGCTCCGTTGTTGAGGGTCCAAACCAAAACATTCTCTCCAATACTGAGCCCTGAAACCGTGGTTCCGGGTGCATTTGGGTTGGTGAAGGTTCCTGTACCGCTCTGCACACTCCATGATCCTGTTGCTGGAAAAACGGGGACATTGGCCGCCAGGGTAACGCTGGAGGTGGTGGAGCAAATGGAGGCATCAGGACCCGCATTTGCCACCGTAACGGCACCTTCGTTCACGGTAATGGTCATTTGGTCGGTGCTCGTTGCTGGATCGCAAGGACCATTGTTCACCGTCCATTGCAAAACATTCACTCCCAAGCCTACATTGGAAACAAGGGTGTTTGGGTCGTTAGCATCGGCAAAAGTTGCGCTACCTGAAACAACGGTCCAAGTTCCCGTTGCGGGAAAAGTAAGTGCATTTGCCGCCAAAGTTGTGCTGGGCAAATCTGAACAAAGGAAAACATTGTCTCCCGCGTCCGCTCCGCTTTGGGCATGATCAAAAACAAATATGCTCACTTGATCGGAAGTGCTTGAGGGGTCGCAAGTTCCGTTGTCAATGGTCCATTCGAAAATGTTTTCCCCCACTGCCAGGCCACTCACCAAAGTGTTGGGGTTGTTGGGTTCTTGAATGAATCCTCCCCCTTGAACCAAGGTCCATGTGCCGACACCAGGCGCAATGGCGGCATTGGCGTTGAGGTTGATGTTTGTTGGGTTTACCGGACTCGAACAGAGGTTTTGGTTGGCTCCTGCATTGGCGTCTTGTTGGTTTTCATCAAAAATGAAGATCGACACTTCGTCGAAATATACTCCGGGTTCACACGGACCGTTGTCCAAGGTCCAGCGGAAAATATTTTCACCCACTCCCAAACCGCTAATGTTGCTCGTTGGGTTGTTTGGGTTGGCGATGGTTCCCGTACCTGAGATGAGCGTCCATACTCCTTGAGCAGGAGCCGGAACAGCGCTAGCATTCATGGTGTGGGTGCTGATGGGTGTGCAATATTCAGCATCGCTTCCCGCGTTAATGCTCACTTCATTCACATCAAACAATATCACGTTCACCTCATCTTGACTTGGCGTGCCACAAGGGCCGTTGTCCACCGTCCAAGCAAAGGTGTTCACTCCTGTACTCAAACCAGAAACGCTCGTATTGGGATCGTTCTCATCAGCAAACACACCACTCCCCGAAATTACAGTCCAAGTACCTAAAGCTGGCAAATCCACTGCATTTCCGTCCAAGGTGGCAGTGCTAAATGCATCGTCGCAAAAGAATTGGTCTTCTCCGGCGTCGGCCACTGCTGTTGTATTATCAAAAATCGTTACCACCACATCGTCGAAGCCACCACTTGCGGCGCACGGACCATTGTCAACGCTCCATCGGAAAATATTCTCTCCTACATCAAGGTTTGAAACCACGGTATTGGGGCTGTTTGGATTGGCGAAAGTTCCGGCACCTGAAATTACCGTCCAAGTTCCAATGGCTGGGCCTGATGGACTCTCGGCGTTCAAGGAATGAGAAGAAATGGGGGTACAGTACTCGCCTCCATCTCCGGCATCAATGGTGGTTTGGTTTTGGTCATAGACGATGATGGAAACCTCATCAACCAGCTCGCCACAAGGTCCGTTATCGATGGTCCAACGGAAGGTGTTGATTCCAATTCCACAGCCGGTAACAAGGGTATTTCTGTTGTTGGGGTTGGCAAAGGTTCCTGTTCCACTCACCACACTCCATTGTCCGGTAGCCGGCACAATAAGGGCATTGGCGCTCAAAGAAGCGTCGATGGGTCCGGTGCTACAAAACGACTGGTCCGGACCAGCATTGGCTGCGGGGTGGTTTTCGTCGAACACCGCGATTACCATTTGATCTGTAGTTTCTCCACCCGGACACGGTCCGTTTTCGATGGTCCATTCAAACACATTGTTCCCAATGGCCAAATTGCTCACCGGGGCACTTGCGTTGTTGATGTTAAAAATGGTGGCATTTCCTTGAATGATGTCCCAAGTTCCCGTTGCGGTAACTCCAGGACTATTGGCTTGCATGGTATAGGTGCTTGTGGAAGAGCACATTTCGTGGTCTGGACCAGCGTTTGCCTCGGGGGCTGTTCCGTCGTAAACGATGATTTGGGTGAGGTCCACATTGCTCTCGCAGCCATAATCTTGAGTCCACAAGAAAGTATTAGTTCCTAGCGCCAAGTTCGTCACCGTAGTTGTTGGAGATGTTGGATCGGTGATCACAGCTCCGCCTCCCAAAACGCTCCATACACCTTGTACTAATGGGTCGGGGTTCACAGCGCTCAAGGTACCAGTGGTGGTTGAACACAATTGTTGTACTGGACCCGCATCGATGGGGGTATCTGGGTCGATCACTTGAAAAATAACATCAACCTGACCTTCAAAGCCAAAACGGTTGTCTACGGTAAATGTAATGGTGTCATTCCCTACAAAGTCCAAAGGAGCAGTGTACTGGAAACAAGTATCAAAAGCGAAGCCAGGAATACCTGGAGTCACCACAATATCGCCCTCGTTTCCTTCGAAATCAATGATGTTGTGATCGTCTGCACAACTCACAACGAGCAAGCAGTGGTTAAGCTGTTCTCCTTGACAAAGGGTATCGACTGCATAAATGGTTGTTGGTAGTCCGTTGTTGGGGTCCAAAAACTCAAAAGCATCATTAAAGCCAGAAAGGAAACCATAAGTTCCCGTAGCGCCTGTTCCCGTCAAAAATCCAGCGTGGAAGAAGCCTTCTGACTGTGCCACGTTGTTGGACTGCATTCCAGAATTGGGCAAGGTGACCCCAAGCCATCCGCTCAAACCGGGGATGGAAGAAGTAGTAACACCGGTAATGCTATTGTAAGGAGTTCCATTGATTTCGAAGGTAGGAATGGCTTCGGGCGACAAAATGAAGTTCATCATTTGATCTTGAGAATTCTGCGTGAACCTCGAAAACTCGATGTATCGAGACCCCGTGCATTCGATCTGCGGAATACAACTCATTCCCACTTCATCATCTCCAGAACTTCCAGTAACGTGAAAGCAGTAGGCCGTTTCCGTGGTTTGTAGATAATGTCCGGCACCTGCGCTCCCGGTGAGTGTGTAATCGTAAAATTCACCCGCATTCAGCGTGGCGGCAGGTGTAGCAGATCCGTCTACAAAGACTTCCGTATTGTCTTCAGTGGCCACGATAATTGCATAATCAAAATCGCCTCCATTTCCCCCTTTCAAAACAGCGAAACTGTTTCCCATGAGGTGTTTTGGTACCAGTTGATCGGTTCCAGCGTCAGCGGCATTTGCAGAGCCAGCACCTGAAATTCGGGTATGGGTGGATCCCGATGTTACAACGATGTTTTTGTTGGAAGTGACGTGTGCTCCAGCAACGTGTTCAAGCGGACCGTTTCCTCGAATGAGGTAGCTCTCGTTTTGGTTCAACTGAATCACCGCTGGATTACTCAACGTTCCACCGCCTGTTGCTGCCATGTCAAAAGGGGTTTCAATGGTAATGTTGGTGTTGTTTTCAGTTGCCATCACCGTAATGAAGTGATGCTCATGGTCGCCGTAAGTACCTGAATTATTTCTTACTTGAGACCCGCACCAAAAGTCGGTACCCAATCCGTTCCTCCCTTTGAGTGTCACCAAACTTTGGTTGTTCGTTCCCGAAATTTTATGTACTGCCTGAATGGGTTGGGATGAACTAATCATGAAACCGGTTAGCAACACGGTATTTTCTTGAGTCGTTTGTCCGAGTGTAGGACTCAAGGGAATTTGTAAGGGATTACCAGAAACCACGGTGGTGTCCAAACTAAATGTTCCATCAGCCGTTTCCACATGCACATTCACGGGGGTCGAGAACGGTGTGGTAATGAACAGTTCCGAAGGTTGGTTTTGAGCCGAATTTTGAGAGTCCCAAATTGGTGGCATCCAAAATTGGGTATCGAATTGTGTCCAGCCAACGAAGCTAAAACAAACGAACAACAGCGAGCAGATCGCTGCCTTCAAGGGGTGGGTATAGGCAGTGTTCATGTGTATGTTATTTCCTAAACAATGGGTATTCAGGGATTTAAATCTCGTGTGGTGTACGTAGATTTCTTAAGAAGGTTTGTTTTCAATGCTCAAAAAGTTCGGTTTTTAACAAAGAATCATTTTATGAGAAGCAAATATCTCTCAATATTTCCTCCTTCTGTCGCGCGGAGTTCCTCATTGTTTGTCAGCCAATTCAACAAATCAAAAAACACCTCCGCAAATAAAAACGGCCGCAAAACTAATGTTTTTACGTCAACATGAAACTTTTGTGAACCTAACGCGTAAACAAACAGAACTCAGTCAGAGAACTGGATTTTCATTCATCTGATTAAGGTTTTGGTTTATTGTGATCAGCTTGGCTTAAGCTGAAAAGCACAGGGGTCCGGCTAAGTGGTTTTAGTCGGACTTTTTTTTTCCCCTTTTTGTGGTATTGACTCTGGAGGCGATAATCCCGTGCTTTGAAGAACACATCAATTTATCAATCCTTAAAGTCGCCATGGTTCATACTCCTATTCAAAGCTCAGACCACCTCTTCGAAATTGAACATTATGCTAAGGACTATGCAGCCCAACGCTATGAGCGGGAAGAGTTGATCACGGAAGAAATTCAATCTTTCATGCATCAAGTGGGTCAGGTTTTTTCGAACACCTCCACCAAGGCACTGGGAAACCCAGAAGATTACAATCCTGTTCTGGTGCTGCAATACCTTCGAAAGTCTCACTGTTTGTACCTCAATTCCAGCCTTTGTGAAATTGAGCAAACCTTGGATTGGCTAGCTTTAGAAATTGGGAGCAACAGCCCCTATTTGAAGCTGATGACCTTATTTCTTTTGGATTACAGAACGCAGCTCACAAAACACATTCAAAAAGAAGAGAAACAGCTATTTCCCTTGCTCGACCGTTTGTTCGAATTGGGCGCTGCTGACCTATCTCATGAAGAAATCAGCACCATACGAAGCTTTCAAGAAGGGCACCATGCAAGCGAAATTGACCTCTTGATGCTTCGACGTGTATTGAGAGAATATTTGGGCAGTGGCGAGCATTATTCTTCCTTTCGGGTACTTTTAAACCGACTCAAAAGTTTGGAGCTCGATCTGTATGTTCATCATCAATTGGAAGAAGACGTTTTGCTCCCATTGGCTTTGAA
>CAZYPV010000049.1:0-24630 GCA_964649515.1 uncultured Comamonadaceae bacterium
TTCGACTATCGCTCAAGGGGCATCGACTATCGCTCAAGGGGCATCGACTATCGCTCAAGGGGCACATTCGACTATTGCTCAAGGGGCATCGGCTATCGCTCAAGCAGCACATTCGACTATCGCTCAAGGGGCATCGGCTATTGCTCAAGCAGCACATTCGGCTCCGCAAAGACAAAAAAAAGCCCCAGTTCAAATCATGAAATGGGGCTTTAAGAATAGGTTTAAATCTTACACTAACATCATGATGGGATTCTCCAACATGCTTTTGAAAGTTTGCAAGAAAGCAGCACCGCTTGCACCATCCACTACGCGGTGGTCGCAAGACAAAGTCACTTTCATCACGTTTCCAGGAACAACTTGTCCGTTTTTCACAACAGGTACTTGTTGGATCCCTCCTACGGCAAGAATACAGGCATCTGGCGGATTCACAATGGCCGTGAATTCTTCAATACCGAACATCCCGAGGTTCGATATGGTAAAGGTATTGCCTTCCCAATCTTGTGGCTGCAGTTTTTTGCTTTTTGCTTTTTGAGCAAAATCTTTTACTTCAGCATTGATTGTAGTCATTGGCTTGCTGTCCGCAAAGCGCACTACAGGTACCAACAAACCATCTTCAACAGCCACAGCCACACCAATGTGCACGTGCTCGTTGTATCGAATCTTATCTCCCAACCATGAAGAATTTACCGCAGGGTGTTTCTTCAAAGCAATCGCGGCTGCCTTAATCACCAAATCATTGAAGGAGATGCGAACATCCTCATTGGAATTGGCCATTTTGCGCGCGGCAATGGCATTGTCCATATCAATGGAAACCGTGAGGTAGAAATGAGGTGCTGTAAATTTACTTTCCGCGAGTCGGCGAGCAATGGTTTTACGCATTTGTGAAACAGGAACCTCGGTAAAGCTCTCTTCACCGCTAGGAAGTGCCGAAGACGAACTCACATTCGCGCTTGGCACAAAATTCTCAACGTCTCTTTTCACTACTCGTCCGCCGTCTCCGGAGCCAGCAACTTGATCCAGATTAATGCCTTTCTCCTCTGCGATTTTTTTAGCCAGTGGGGAGGCTTTTACTCTACCTGAAGCCCCGTTCGAAACAGGTGCACTCGAAGTAGTGGTCTTTTCTGCAGGTGCCGGGCTAGGTGTTGAAGCAGCGGCGGGTGCTGGACTCGGTGTTGGTGCTTCCGCTTTCGCCTCGGGAGCTGGAGCTTCTTTTTGAGCACCATCTTTATCCTCTGCTAAAAGCTGAGAGATGTCTTCACCCTTTTCACCCAAAACACACAGAATGCTGTCCACAGGAGCACTCTCTCCTTTATCCACCCCAATATGAAGCAACACACCGTCCTGAAACGATTCAAACTCCATGGTTGCTTTATCCGTTTCGATTTCTGCAAGGAGTTCACCAGATTCAACTTCGTCTCCAACTTTTTTGTGCCATTCAGCCACCACTCCTTCCGTCATGGTATCACTCAATTTGGGCATGCGTACGATTTCCGCCATCGGTAAATGTCTTTCTTAATGAATTAATCGTTTACAAAAGGATAGTCTTCCTGCATGTAAACATCTTTGTACAACTCTTCCACTTCTGGGTATGGAGATTCTTCAGCGAACTGAACGGATTCTTCCACAAGTGCTTTTACTTCGTCTTGAATTGCTTTGATTTTGGCTTCAGTCAACCATTTGTTTTCTTGAATCACGTTCAAAGCATGAACAATGGGATCTTTGGCTTGATACTCTTTCACCTCTTCCTTTGTTCTGTATTTCTGAGGATCCGACATCGAATGTCCTTTGTAACGGTAGGTTTGGATATCCAAGAGGGTTGGACCTTCTCCCTTTCTTGCGCGCTCCGCAGCTCTCGCAAAAGCATCGGCAACCGCTTCTGGGCGCATTCCATCCACAGACTCTGAAGGCATTTCAAAACTTGCTCCCAAGACTTTCAAATCAGTCACATTCGAGGTTCTTTCCACCGAAGTTCCCATGGCGTAATTGTTATTTTCAATCACATAAATCACGGGAAGTTTCCAAGTCATTGCCATATTAAAGGTTTCCCACAATGACCCCTGACGAGCAGCTCCATCTCCAAAGAAACAAGCCGTTACGTGGTCTTCATTGCGGTACTTGTCTGCAAATGCAATTCCTGCACCGAGTGGAATTTGTCCACCAACGATTCCGTGTCCACCAAAAAGATTGCGCTCTTTATCAAACATGTGCATGGATCCACCTTTCCCCTTGGTACATCCCGTTGCTTTACCGTATAGCTCTGCCATAACGTACTTGGGGTGCATTCCCAATGCAATGGGGTGGGCGTGGTCTCTGTATGCCGTGATAAAACGGTCTGTAGGACGCAATGCTTCCGTCATCCCAGCCAAAACGGCTTCCTGACCAATGTACAAGTGACAGAAACCTCCAAATTTTTGTTGGATGTACAACTGTCCGCATTTCTCCTCAAATTTCCTCATCAAGAGCATGTCTTTGTACCACTTGATGTAGGTCTCTTTTGAAAAAGCCGGCTTCGCCTTTTTACCACGGGCAGTACTGCTTCTTTTGCTCGCACTTTTTGCTGCTTCTGTCGCCATATTCTTATCTCGTTAATGCAATGAAGCAACAAATATAGAACACCCAAGTTTCATTGCCATTATTTATGGTGCTTTTTTCAAATCTTCCTTCGAGAAATGAAGCGGCAAAAGACTACGAGCGTCGGACAAAGTGTACACAGTACCCTTTCTAGCCGAAAGGAGGAATTTAATGGGTTGTTTTTGGTTCATTTGGTACTCTAGAATTACCTGCCTGCAAGCTCCACAGGGCGCCACTGGGGAAGATAGCTCTTCGTGATTTGTGACAATGGCGATGGACAAAACCTCCTCATCGGGGAATCTTGATTTTGCAAAGAACAAGGCTACGCGTTCAGCACATAAGCCAGAGGGATATGCAGCATTTTCTTGATTGGTGCCTTCAACCACAGTACCATCAGACAACTCAACTGCAGCTGCTACATGAAATTCAGAGTAAGGCGCGTAAGCTCGAGACAGTGCATCTCTCGCATTTCCAAGCAAAGTGCGATCTCCGTGATCCAAATCCCGATCGCTTTCGTGTACTTCAACTTCTAGCTGTATAATTTTCTTCATCTTTTTCTTTGTCTATGTCAAGCTATTGGGGAAGACAGACCTTTGCTTGTATTAATACCAAGTGTACGCTAAATATCTTACTTTTAGCCCTGCCTTTGGAACCTTTAGAGCAAATTATTGAACGCTTCGCACCCATCAGCCTGGAAGAGATGGATGCCACGCGCCTCATGAACCGCACAGATACAAAATATGTGCTAACTCGTGAGGAGCTGCTTCGGCTATTGCCCAAACTCGTTACCGACTATTTTATGCTTGAGGTGGATGGCGTTCGTAGATCTCACTACACCACCCAATATTACGACCGTCCCAACTACGAGTTTTACCACGTGCATCAAAACGGCAAAAAAAACCGGGTCAAAGTGCGTTTGAGGAAATATGTGGATTCTGAGCTTACTTTTCTTGAAGTAAAGCACAAGAACAATAAAGGACGAACCATCAAATTCCGAAAACCCATTTCAGACTTGAAAGATGAACTGAGCGGGGATGACTTGAAGTACATTGAAGAGATGTCTGGCCTATCGGGGGCTTTAGAAGCGAAACTCACCAACTCCTTCGAAAGGATCACATTGGTGCACAAAGAAAAGGCAGAAAGGTTGACTTTTGATTTAAATTTGAGTTTTGATCAAAGCACGAACCATCATGAGATGAAATCCTTGGTGATTGCAGAATTGAAACAAGAAGATTACAACCGACAAACTCTTTTTGCCAAACTACTGAAGCGGAAGCTTATTCGTCCAGAACGCATCAGCAAATACTGTCTTGGTGTTGCTTTGCTCGAAGAAGACATCAAAAAAAACCAAATAAAATCGAAATTGAGAAAGATTTCTTTGCTCGAAAACAACTCCCCCAAATGATCAAAACATCGCGCTTTTTGTCCTTTTTTATCGCATGGCTTTTCGTTTTCAATTTAACGTCCAACGCCACTTTTGCCCAATCCAACAATGAAGTCTCGGAAATCGTGCAAGAATATCCCGAGTTGGAAGACCTATCGTCCCTCATTCAGGAAGCAACAGCAGACAGCACAGAGCTACCATTGACGGATGCATCCAATGAAACTTCCACTGAGAATGGGGAAAAGGATTCGGATGAAAAGGACGATGACGACGAAGAAGATGATGATGACAAAAAGGACAAAGAGGATCGGTTTTTAGGGATGGAATTCTTTGACTACGAGGCCACCTTGAAACTGCTTTTCCGCCTTGTTTTTAACTTCGGGTTTGTTTTTGTTTTGGTGAGGATGATCTATTATCCCAGTGCGAAGCGAAAAGACTTCCTCTTCACCTACATGCTGATTTCACTGAGCATATTCCTCCTGTGTTTTATGCTGGAAAACGTCAAACTCGACCTTGCCTTCGCCCTTGGCCTGTTCGCCATCTTTGGTATTATACGTTATCGAACCGACCCGATTCCCATCAAGGAAATGACCTATTTATTCATTGTGATTGGGATCAGTGTTATGAATGCCTTGGTGAACAAGAAGATCTCTTACCTCGAGTTGGTGGTGGCAAATTCAGCCATCATTGGCATTACTTACGGCTTGGAAAAAGTGTGGTTGTTGCGCCACGAGTCGTTCAAAATTGTGCTTTATGAAAACATCGAACTGATCAAATCTGGTCAGCGCGACGAATTGCAAAAAGACCTCGAAGAGCGCACAGGCATCAAGATCAATCGTGTAGAAATTGGTCGAATCGATTTTTTGCGGGACACTGCATTATTGAAAATCTACTTTTACGAAGACGATCAGCTATCGCACTACGAAGAAAACAGCAGTAGCGGAGATTAAGTGCTAAAAACGAGGGCTACACAATGAGCGCTCACTCCCTCTTCTCTACCCACGAAGCCAAGTTTTTCGGTAGTAGTAGCTTTGATGGACACTTGATCCTCATCCACCTCCATCACCTTGGCAATCACCGCTTGCATTTCAGGAATCATGGGCTTGATTTTCGGACGTTGTAAGCACACCGTCACATCAATGTTTCCCACTTCATAACCCTTCTTGCGAACAATGGCCACGGTTTCTTTCAATAAAAGTTTACTGTCCACACCCTTGTACTTGGGGTCAGTATCTGGAAAATGAAACCCAATATCTCTTTGATTGCATGCTCCAAGAAGTGCATCGCAAATAACGTGAAGCAGCACATCTGCGTCGGAATGCCCAAGAGCACCTTTCTCGTGCGGAACAAGAATTCCACCGAGCCAAAATTCCTCCTCGTGAACAAGTTGGTGTACATCGTAGCCGTAGCCAATACGGAATGGAACCTGCATCTTATCCTTCACTTCTAGACTTTTGAAGGTCGTCAAACTCCAAACGAAGGGTGAATCTCAAGGTATTCGCCAAAGGGTTGTTTTGACGCGTAGAGATGAGGTAAGACATATCAATCGCCAAAACAGAATATTTCAATCCTGCTCCAAGCGTAATGAACTGACGATCTCCTTTCGAGAAATGCTCATAGAAGTAGCCTGTTCTAAAAGCGAATTGATTATCGTACCAATACTCCAAACCACCACCGAGGTTGATCTCACGCAATTCCTCACGAAAAACACTCCCCTGTTCTACTTCAACATTCCCAAACTCATCAATGATCACGTTACCCGGAGCATCTATGAATGACTGGTAGAGTGCAGTAGCGGTACCAACGTCTGGGTCCATACCGGCAATGATCTCTCCTGACTCTTGATCATACCTTGCTGGAGTTGGCACCAGCAGTTTATTGGCATCGAACGTAATGGTGAGGGAGTTATAATCATCCAATTCCATTTGGAGGGCTGTACCCAATCTCAAATTCGCCGGAATGAAGTCACGATCTTGCGTATCGGTGTAGCTCATTTTCGCACCAATGTTCGATATGTTCACGCCCCAGTTCCAAGTTGCATCTTTGTCTCCAATCTTCACATCATCATTGGTGTAGAAAGCAGAAACATCAACAGCAACACTTCGTCCTGGTTTTGTATTGGCTCCATTGGTGTTCAACCCACCTGTGAGGTTTGAATTGATAAAACGGGCTCCAATTCCCCCGCTAAATCTGCTGCTCAATTTCTGAGAAAAGGCAACATCCAAACTAAACTCAGCAGGCTTAAACGTTCTCAAAGCCGTACCTGCCTCATCAGTAAATGCGATCTCACCCAAGGAGAAGTAGCGCAAAGCAGCACCCACCGCTTGGTTTTTATTGAGTACACGGTAACCCGCCAAATAAGCCAAGTTCATATCGTCCACCAACTGGCGCAACCAAGGGCTGTATGACAAGGATACTTCGAACTCGTTTTCACTGAAGGCCATCTTTGCAGCGTTCCAATGAATGCTCGCCGCATCGGGAGACAAAGCAACACCGGCATCACCGAGCGCTCCAGCACGAGAATCAGGGGCAATGAGCAAAAAAGGCACCGCCGTGGTGATGGTATTCAATTGGATGTTATCAGCGCGCTCCGTCACAGGATTGATTTGAGCCGATAATGTATTCATACTGAGCATTGCCAAGGCTGACAACACGAGCGTTCTTAAAGACATCGCTTTGGTTTTATTATAGTGTGCAAATATACGTATAATCTACTGAAAGGTTTTTTAGCGAAGAATGACTAATCGTTCAAAATGTTCAGCAGATAATCCATCTGGGGTAATCACTTTCACCCGGTAAACGTAAACCCCTCTTCCAATATTATCGCCAAAGTCATCTTTTCCATCCCAGGAGATGCCTTGGCTTCTAAACCCTTCGCTCAGCACATTTTCGCGAATGGTTTTCACCAACTTACCACTTATCGTGTACACTTGAACCTCAACATCCAAATTATTGCAGGCTTGGTTGTGCTCAAAGTAAAAGTCGGTATGCGTAGTAAACGGATTGGGGTAATTCAAAACATGAGTCAGCGCCAACTCCGAGGAAGAAGCCACAACAAATTCCGTATTGGCCTCTGATGAATTGTTGTGCACATCCCAAACACGAAGGTTCAAGGTGTGCGTTCCTTCAGACAACTCCTGCAATTGATAGCGTACCTCTCCCGATTGGTATGTGTCGAGGTCCGATTCATAAGCATCATTCAAGATGATGGGATCATTGGTGTTCCCATCAATCACCGCTCTCAAATCATGCCCAATTCCATTCCCCACCGTATTGATTCCGTTTTCGTCAAAAAGGCGAGCAAAAATGAACGGACTCTCGTCGGTAGTTCCCCCAAAAACAAAAGTCGAATCATTCATGAAGAGTTTGATTTCCGGACCAACCGTATTCAGTTCAGCCCCTTCAGCTGAACCTCCAATTTCAAAATCCTCGGTGTGCCCGTGAGCATCATCATCTCCGTCCACCGCATAGTAACTAATTCTACCCGAACCAAAGTCAAAAGCAATATCTCGAGGAACCACAAACCGAAATTCGAAGGCCCCATTCACTACGCTTGCTTTTCCTCGATAAATCAGATTTTTAAATACGTCGTAACTGTAGTCGTTGGCTGCTCCATCATTGTTCAAGGTGAGAACGGTGCTTCTTTTGTCAAAAACACTCGGGTAAATGAACCCGTTAAAATCGTTCAAAATATTACCTGCTTCATCGCTCACAAAACCTCCAATGCTTACCTCTTGAAGGGAGTTGATGACTTGAGGATTATTTGGGTCGATGAGCTCACCATTAATCGTGGTGGTTTGTACTTCAAATTTGGGGTAGCTCAATCGCAAAGCCACATCCCCCAGCAAGCTGAAATTTCTCTTATTGGATGATGGTGAAACAGCATTCTTGGTAAGCTGCATGATCTTTCCAATGGTCAAATTCTCCAATCCTTGATCGTCCAAGGCCACATCAAAAAATGCCGAATTCAAGAATTGATTTTGCAAACTCGTCACAATTCGTGTGGTTGTGAGCATGGCAATGGCCCCACCATTTTCATTCATAATGATCAATTCTCCTGCAGAGCGAAACTCGGGGTCGTCATACCTAGCCAATTCACAAGTAGCCGTCACAAACAAAGGCAAGCGATTCAAATTGGTCCATTTCTGGATGGTGGTTAAATCCAAAATACGTTCGTGCGCGAAACCTCGCTCTCCACCATGTCCAACATAATTAACAATCAAAGAACCGTTTTGCACTCTTCGTTCAATGGCCGCTGCTCCCTCGGGATAACGTTCTCCACCGGGTGTTGACTCTTGTTGATAGGCATCCATGTAGAGCTTCACCACATCGTAATCGTTGTGCTCAGAATACACTTGGTTGGCCAAGGAATTGCTGTTAGACATGTGCACACTTTCAGAAGGACCACCATTCCCATCCCTATCATCTGAAATGAAAGTAATGATGTTTCGCCAAGCACCATAGGGAGAATTACTTCCATCACCCAAGCAAAAAGCACCACCATCACTCGTTGTGTTTGAAGACAAATAGGCTTTTACCTTGTTTACATAGCCAAAAGCCTCCGATAAAGTGGCCGCCGGAATTCTTCCTACCCCGATCTGCACTACTTCACCCAAGGCATCGCCCGCCTCATCATCCAAAAAGCCAAAATAATCGTCGCTAATATAACTCCCGATGGGTGCCACAGAATTGAAACTTTGGTAAGTAATGACCAAACCGCTTTCATCTTCAATGTGCTTATTATCGAAGGTGCCATCACCCAGAATTTGAAGGTATTTGGGCTGCAAGTCTTCATCTCCCGCTGCTCTGTCGTAAAGCATCTTCATCATCATGCGTATGGCTGTTACGTCATCGTTCCCGGAGCTGAACTCATGATAAACTTGTCTTGGAGTAACGATTTCAATTTCCAAGCCCTCGGCGCTGTGAATGGCCTGCAGTTCTTCAGCGGCTGGGAGCATTTGGCTCGGACAAACAATCACCATATCCACATTTCCCATTCCATGCAAATTTTGGTTTTCCACTCGTCCATTGGGCACAGGAGTGAGGTAATTGAAATCTGAAAAAGCGATGAACTCCCTCAAGCTCCCACCAGTAGCATTAAAACTTCTTGTATTGTTTCCCGTTGCTTCGAAAGGAATGGAAATGACCTCGCTAGGATTGCTCACGTCCCACACTTGAAAAAGTTGATTTGCTCCATCCAATTGGTATTGAGCGATGCCCGGAGTATTTAATGCTTCAATGGACCGAAAAGAAAGCTGCGCTCCTGTCATTCTCAGCTCTCGTTGTGCATTGAAACGAATATAATCCAGCCAGCCTTCTGCACTGGGTTCGCCTTTCACAAAAGTCAAGCTTGCTGTAAGCGCATTGTTTGACGTGGGTACAAATTCACTATCACCCTCGCTGATGTTGGCAATATTGGCAATTGCACTTGTACCGGTTCCTTGCACTACGATATCAAATTGAGTATCCCCCACGCTCACTTCAAATTCGCTATTGGCTCCAATTGAACGAGCAGCAACGGCAATTTCCACGTGGGCAGATTCATTCAATAAATTGGGCATGGGCACGGTAAAAGGGATGGTGAGCGGATCGAGATCGAAATTCTCTCCAAAGAACCGCCTTCCTGTTTTGGCCAAACTCACTTCGTCATTTTCGATCAAAGCGCGATCATCGAAAGTACTCAGCGCATAGTCTGCGGTAGCTGGCGGGCTTGTTTCTACAATGCGCTTAGGGTCAGTATCATCGATGCGCAAAAAGTAGTAAGCAGAATCAGAATAATGGTGATTGAGGTGCTCGAACCGACCCAAATCCTCATTGTAGTCCCATGCGTCTGCTCCTTGTCCGTAAAAAAGCAAGTAATCATTCGAGTCGAAGCTTCCATCTGCTTCACCAGAAACGAAAATGGCGTTTTTCAATAAGTCATCTGGACGCTCAACGCTGTTTTCAAAAGGAAGCATTCGTCCGCCATTCCCATAGATATTCATCTGCTGCGGATTAACGCTATTGGGGTCGATTCCCAGCGACTGCAAGAAAGCGCGATCAATGCGGTAAACACCATCGCGATCGATTCCAATCTTGTACCATTCTCCCTCGGCAAGAACAGAATTATCTGCCCAATTCATGGTTCTTTGGGCATTTTTAGGATTCAATTCAAACTCAAACGACGCCCCAACCAAGCGCTCAAAAGTACCCTCTTCATTTTTCCGTATTCCGTTTCCGCTTAAATTCAGAATCGTGCCTTCTCCGGAGGTGCGTGCAATCAAACGGGGCTGAAAATCATTCCTTGCCATTTTTTTTTGTCTCGGCGTAAGATCACTCTCCAATACCACCTCAACTACCGGATAGAAATTCACCAAATCTGCATCAAACGAACCGCGTTCAACAGACTCATTGTGGTGCCATTTTGGAAGTTCGTCCGACCAATCTGCTCCATCAAAGCCCATCTTACCCACCGGAATATCCACCGTTTCACCATCGGAGCTCCAGGTGAGAGAAAAACGATATTCAGTGGTCTTTTGCCCGAAAACAGTAGAACCGAGAAGACAAAAGAAGAGAATGATTGAAATTGTTTTGGACATATCTTTGAGTAATGTACTTGGCTAGAAGCAACAAAATAAACGAACTTGAAGTTCTCTTATTGCAGCAAAGATGCGAAAGATGCAGAAATATTTTTCGTAATATTGCTAATTCACGTAGGACGAAGACCAAACCAAAAGTGATGAAGAAAGTACTTTTATGTACAGGAATGATAGCGATCTTGTCGTTGATACTGCCCAGCAGTAGTCAAGCGCAGGATGCTGAGTTCACACAATTTTACGCCAACCCGCTTTACTTGAACCCAGCTTTTGCGGGTACAGCTCGTTGTCCAAGATTGGTGATGAACTACCGAAACCAGTGGCCTGCCCTGTCAGGTTCATTTGTGACGAGCAGTGCGAGTTATGACCAACACGTGGAGACCCTTCACGGTGGTTTGGGATTGATTGCCGTTCGAGATCAAGCTGGTGAAGGAACGTTGACCACAACAACCATTAGTGGAATTTACTCATACCAAATGGCCTTGAGCCGGACTTTCTCGTTGAAAGCGGGTTTTCAAGCCACCTACATGCAAAAAGCATTGGATTGGAGCAAGCTCACTTTTGGAGACATGATTGATCCGAGAAAAGGGTTTATCTACGAAACGCGCGATGTGCCTCGTGGAAACCTCACTGCTGACGGACGTGGAACCGTGTCTAATGTGGATTTCAGCGCGGGTCTTCTCGGTTTTTCAGAAAAATTTTATTTCGGAGTTGCCGCTCATCATTTGACTGAGCCCAATGAATCTTTGGTTGTTGGAACAAGTCGTTTACCGATGAAGTGGACGGGGCATGCAGGAGCCGTTATTCCTATCGATCGTCGCAGTCGATACAGCGAATCCAGCATCTCGCCAAACATTCTTTATAGAAGACAAGGAGAATTTCAGCAACTTAATATGGGACTTTACGTAAACAAAGGACCATTGGTTGGTGGAATTTGGTATCGTGGGCTCCTCTTTGGGGATTATCGCGATGCGTTTATCGTCACTTTGGGTGTTCAAACCGAAGTTATTCGTTTTGGATACAGCTACGACGTCACCGTTTCTGAATTGACCCCTGCAACCGGAGGATCGCACGAGGTTTCAATGGCCATTCAGTTTGACTGTCGACCAAAAAGAAAGAAGTTTAGGACAATATCCTGCCCGTCTTTCTAGTTATTTGTTTATTATTTGCAAGGAAATCACTTATTTAGGAAATCATGAAAGTCCTTAGGAACTCACTTAGTATTCTAACATTGCTCGGGAGTGTTCTCTTACTCGCATCTTGCGGACAAGAGCGTTCTGGAGCCACAGGATGGGCCTACAACGACCCTTCGAACGGTGGATTTGAAAAAGCCCCTTTTGTTGAGCAAGAAACCGGCCCCGGTTTGGTACTCATTGAAGGTGGTACGTTTACCATGGGTAGAGTTGAAGACGATGTTACTTATGGTTGGGATAACATTCCACGAAGAGTAACCGTTTCTTCTTTTTACATGGATGAAACTGAAGTCACCAACTTGTACTGGTTGGAATACCTTCACTGGCTACAACGCATTTACGGCGATAGCTATCCTGAAATTGTCAATAAAGCCCTTCCCGACACGCTCGTGTGGAGAGAAAAAATGGAGTACAACGAACCTTACGTTGAATACTACCTCAGACACCCGGCCTACCGTGATTATCCAGTGGTGGGTGTAAACTGGTTGCAAGCCAATGATTTTTGTGCTTGGAGAACGGATCGTGTGAATGAAATCATCTTGATTCGAGAAGGTCTCTTGGTTCACAACCCAGAAGCACAAGTTGATGAAGAGCACTTCACTACTGATGCTTATTTCGGCGGACAATATGAAGGAGAAAAAGACGCCGATGGTGTGGTTGATCTTCGTCCTGGTTCTAGCGGATACCGTAATGTGAGAATGGAAGATGGAATCTTGCTCCCTCGCTACCGACTCCCAACAGAGGCAGAGTGGGAATTTGCGGCCCTTGGACTCATTGGTAACTCTTACCAAGAATTGATTTCTGATCGTAGAACCTACCCTTGGAACGGACACTATGTGCGAAACGACAACAGCGGTGGCCGATTCTATGGGCAAATGAATGCCAACTTTGTACGTGGACGCGGTGACCTTATGGGTGTTGCCGGTGCGTTGAATGATGCTGGAGACATTACTACCCCGGTTTATAGCTACGCTCCGAACGACTACGGTCTTTACAACATGGCAGGAAATGTATCTGAGTGGGTAATGGATGTTTACCGTCCACTTTCACCACAAGACAAAGGAGAGTTTAGACCCTTCCGTGGGAATGTGTTCCAAACAAAAGTATTGAACAGTGAAGGTGGTTTGGAAGATAAATATGACTATGTGGTTTATGACATCGAAGGTGTAGAATACTTCTTGAAGGAATATCAGAAGCGTTCGCAAGGACGTTTGACCGACACCGACCAAAACCTCATCGACAACCTCTTGACTTACACCACACAAGCCAAGGAAGACTTGAAAAACCGTTTGCACGCAGAAGCGAATCAACGAATTCAAGACGGAATGGATTTGATTGCAAGCTCAGACTCGCAAGTAGCTCCAGACCTTCGCGATGGAATTGCTGATTACATCGAATCAACGCCAGGAGACATGAGAATGCGCGATGTAACCATTGCAGAGAACATCGATCGTAGAAATTACCGAGAAGCTGACAACATTGATTACGGTGATGGTGATTTGAACTCTTCGATTTACTACGAAGACCCTTCATTCGAAAGCAATGAAAATCGCATGTACGACTGGGGAAAAACAACCTTGGTTAACGATCGTGCAAGAGTTTACAAAGGAGGTTCATGGAGAGACCGTGCTTACTGGGTTATCCCAGGAACGCGTCGCTTCTTGGATGAAAGAAGATCCACTTCGACCATTGGATTCCGTTGTGCTATGACGCGAGTAGGAAGTCCCACCGGTTTCACTCAAGAGTAAACCACGCAAGAAAGATTTTCGCATAGAATATTGAATAAACCCTGAGGCCGAGCCTTGGGGTTTATTATTTTTGGAAGATGATGATGGAGGAAATCTACCGACGGTTCAACAAGTCCACAGGAATTTGTACCGACACCCGAAAAATGGCCCGAGGTAAGTTTTTTGTTGCTTTGAGCGGCGAGAACTTTGACGGAAATCAGTTTGTTGAATCCGCCTTGGAACTGGGGGCGTCTGCTGTGATATGCAGAAAAGGCATTGCTTTGAAAGATCCCAAAATCATTCAAGTTGAAGATCCCTTGCGCACCCTGCAGGACCTCGCCCGCCACCATCGTCAACAATTTGAATTTCCCATCATTGGCATCACCGGCAGCAATGGTAAAACTACGAGCAAGGAACTCATCCGAGACGTACTTGCCACCGAATTAAAAGTAGGTGCAACCATCGGCAACCTCAACAACCACATTGGTGTTCCACTGACCTTGCTCTCCTTTCCTTTGGACCTCGATGTGGGCATCGTAGAAATGGGAGCCAACCACCAACAAGAGATCTCATTTCTCTGCTCCATTTGCAAGCCAGACCTCGCATACATCACCAATATCGGCAAAGCTCACCTCGAAGGTTTTGGTGGTCCTGAAGGCGTTAAAAAAGGAAAGAAAGAACTCTTCGATTACATCGCAGACAGCGGCGGCAGGGCCTTTGTTCCAACCACAGACCCCGTTTTAGTGGAATGCGCAGAAGACATTGAGCACGTCATTCGTTTTGGGAAGCTTCTTCCTCCCAGAATCATCGGGATAGCCAAGCAAAAAGAACTCCTATTGGACGTTGAAACAACCAGCGGGGTGCATCCTTTTCGAAGCAAGCTGGAAGGGGAATACAACAAGAACAACATCCTTATTGCTATCGCGATGGGCATGCATTTCAACATTGAACTTGAAAACATGCAGAAAGCCATCGCCAGCTACACCCCAGAAAACAACCGATCACAGTGGCTTGTCACCAATAGAAACAGAGTCATCATGGACGCCTATAACGCCAACCCAAGCAGCATGGCTCATGCCTTGGAGAACCTAAAAAGCTATGGTAAAGAAGCACTTGCCATCTTGGGCGACATGTTTGAAATGGGAGAACACAGTTTGCGCGAACATCAAGCTTTAGTGAATTACCTCCGCGAACACGAAATGGATGCCATATTGATTGGTGAGCATTTTGGCGCCACACACCACAAAGGCATTCCTCACTATCACTCTACCCAAGAAGCGTATCAGGCCCTTCAATTGTCACCGCCGAGTGAACGGGTAATATTACTGAAGGGATCAAGAGGAATTGCTTTAGAAGGACTCAAGGAGCTACTTTAAGCACCACGAAATACTATCTTTGTCGAAAATTACACCAATGGACTTTTTAGAAGAGCTGCGATGGAGAGGCATGTTGCACGACGTAATGCCCGGAACAGATGAACAACTGAAGAAGGAAATGACCCTCGGATATGTGGGGTTTGATCCTACAGCAGATTCTCTTCACATTGGTAATTTGGTGCCCATCATGCTTTTGGTTCATTTTCAACGCGCGGGACACAAGCCCATTGCCTTGGTAGGAGGAGCCACAGGAATGGTTGGTGATCCTAGTGGGAAGAGCAATGAGCGAAACATGCTGGACATTGACACCTTGAACCACAATTTATCGTGTCAAAAGGCACAACTTGAGAAATTTCTCGATTTTGATTGTGGCGCCAACTCCGCCGAGATCGTCAACAACTACGATTGGTTCAAAGACATCTCCTTTTTGGACTTCATTCGCGACGTAGGGAAGCACATCACTGTGAACTACATGATGGCCAAAGATTCTGTCAAAAAACGACTTGAAGGTAATGGGATGAGCTTCACAGAGTTCACCTACCAGTTGGTTCAGGGTTACGACTTCTATCATCTTTGGAAAGAACGCAACTGCCTGCTTCAATTTGGCGGTTCTGACCAATGGGGAAACATCGTTACTGGAACTGAATTGGTGAGGAGAAAAGGGGGTGGACAAGCTTTTGCGTGCACAGCCACATTGATCACCAAGGCTGACGGATCGAAATTTGGTAAAAGTGAAGGAGGAAATGTGTGGATTGACCCGAAGAAAACCTCTCCTTACAAATTTTACCAATACTGGCTGAACGCAAGTGATGAAGACGCCAAAAAATACATTCGCATCTTCACCCTCAAAGACCAAGCAAGCATTGAGGCCATCGAAGCGGAGCATGACCAATCGCCCGAACAGCGAATACTTCAGAAAGCTTTGGCCGAAGACATCACCCTTCGCATTCACGGAGAAGAAGCTTTGGAAATGGCCCACAAAGCATCGAACATCCTCTTTGGGAAATCGACGGCTGAAGATCTTAAATCGATCAGTGAAGATGATTTTCTGAGCATTTTCTCTGGAGTTCCTCAAAGCGAAATTTCAATGGAAGAGCTGAAATCAGGCTTGGGCATCATTGATGCATTGAGCGCCAAGAGCGGATTTTTGAAAAGCAACGGAGAAGCTCGTCGTGCTTTGAAGGAGAATTCCATCAGCGTAAACAAAACCAAGGTGAACGACCAATACATGCTTGGCGAGCGTGATTTGCTCTCACAGCGATATGTTCTTCTTCAGCGAGGAAAGAAATCTTACTGCATCCTAAAGTTTGTTTGAAACGAAGCCTTTTCGGAGTATATTTTTAATTGATTGTCCGTATTCGTTCAACCCTATTATTGGCTTTGATGTGATGTCCACATTTATTGCTTTGAACAGAATTTGGTTGAATGGCTTCGCGGGTTGAGGTTGCTTACGCAACTGTTTAAACGCTTTCGCGGGTTGTTTAGGAGATCATTAGACTGGATTCTTAACTTAACGCCTCGTTATTAAACCGCTGATGAACTAAGAAAACGTATTCCTCACCCATTGACTTGTACTAAAGCGGATATGCATTATTTTAAAAACACACAGACCAAAAAAAAGTCCTGACGTTTCAGGACTTTTTCATTTGTTTAGGAAATCACAAATGTTGGCTGGTTGTAGTTTAAGACCAACCAAGTATGTTTCAAAGCACCGCTTTCTTCATTACTGAAGCCATTGCGGGCATTCTTTTATAACAATTACGGATGGAGTTCGCATGTCTTCGAGAAAGACCTCCCTCCGTTCAATGTTAAGACGAACAAACATCCCAAAGGGTTGCTGCTCAACGGTCGGTTTTTTTGTTTTATTAAGAACTGGTGAAAACACCTACAACAGGAAGCCACAAGACCCCTTAGTGGTTTACGAGCATGAGATTACAGCCCCGCACCTCAGCATGGTCAAATCTGCCCAGCACTTCAAAGGAATTTGTTCCTGTTTTCCGACCAAGATCGGCGGTTTCGATAAAGGCACAACTCTCTGTGTTGGCGAGATCGATGATATTGAGTCCGCCACTCCTCCCCTCTTCTACCCAGCTAAAAGGATCTGAGCTCGAGCGCACCAATACTTTCATCCAAGGCGGACATTCGAAGACTCCCTTGCCCCGACTATAAGCTTGAGATAGCAATTCCGTCATCCCATACTCGCTGTGTATTTCATCCAAATTGAAAGCAGCTTTGAGTTGACGGTGCACCTCTTCACGAAGGAGCTCTTTTCGTCGCCCTTTCATCCCACCCGTTTCCATCATAACGATGGGAGCAGCCGACAAGTCAAACCCGTGATGCTCGGCAAAATCGAGCAAGGCAAAAGTAACCCCGATGAGCAAGGCAGACTGCTGTTGAAACTTGCACCCTATTAATTGCTTCTTTAGCTGAGTGAAATCATCGAGAAAAAAACCTCCATTTACCTTTCCATTGCGCTCCATCAAACCTTTCGCCATCACTACCAAAGAAGAGCCCGTTCTTTCCAAATAGGAAGGTAGAAGTGCAAAAACAGCCGCGTCTTGTAATTCGGGATAGAAGTGTTGAAAAGCCAATGAGTACACTTCCTCATACCAATCCAAATCGTCCACAAAATGTTGGCTTGGCGTGCCACCTGTGGTTGTACTGCTCGTAAAAATGGCTGCTTTTCGATTGGCAGATGTACACACCTCGTGGGACTTGAAAAGGGAGATGGGCAGGAAGGGGATTTTGTGGATGTTATCGATGGAATCAAGATCACGCCCCAACAAACGCACATAATTGGCATACACGGGATTGTTTCTTACCTGATAATGAAAGAGCTCCAATGCAATTTCGTTGAAGGCCTGTTCGTTCTGTAAGTGAAGTATTTGATCTTTTTTTGCGAAGGACATCCTGAACTTTGGGTCAAAATTATGTGTTAATTGTTAGATTTGATGGACATGAGAAAAATACTCTACTACTTTTTTTTCCTATCGTTATTGAGCGCCTGTTTGCCAGAAGCCCAATATCCACCTGAACCCGTGATTTCTTTTGAGTCGCTCACTCAAACTGGAAATCAAGCTGTGATGCGCATCAATTTTACGGACGGTGATGGAAACATTGGTTTGGAGCAAGGTGATACGCTTGGGATTAATTGTCCGGACACCTGTCGCTTTTACTACAATCTATTTTGTGAGTACTACGAATTGCAGAATGGAGAGTGGGTTCACTATCCTTTGGACCCTGCATTGGGACAAATTCCTTTCTATTATCGATTGCCTTACGCCACTCCTGAAGGACAAAACCCCGCTTTGAATGGCGAAATCAAGATTGACATGCCCAGTCATTATTTACTTGGCACCGGATTCGATACTTGTCGGTTTGAGATTCAGCTTGTGGATCGTGCTTTGAACGAAAGCAACATTGTTCGCACCAATTCCTTTTTGAAAAACAATTGAGTTTTTGAATCTGCTTTTAGATTCTCCCAATGATCCCTTCGCTCACTGCGAAGATATGATCTCCGATTTTCTCAAGGGCGATGAACACATCGTTGTAAACCATACCTGAAGCGACACTGTATTTGCTCTTTTCCACATCCTTTAAGTGGCGACTTCTCATTTCATTTCGCAGGGTGTTGATCTTTTCTTCGGCTTTCTCAGCTTCTTCAATGCTCACCGCTCCGCTTGGCGTATCCAAGTTCTTTTTCATCACCTCTAAAGCCTCTTCCACCAAAACAAACATCTCCTTCAAGCTCTCTCTTTGCTTGGGAACGAAGTACACCTTCTTGTTGTTTTTACTTTCGAGGTTCATGGTGATTTGATAGTACAAGTCGCCAATCTTCTCCAAATCGTCTGTAATACTCAGCAAGCCTCTCACTCTGGCGCTGGTGCTTGGCGACATCTCTTCTTTCGAAAGCTCAGTGAGGTAATTGGCAATCTCGATTTCGAAATTATCGGTAATTTCCTCGTACTTGCCCACTTTCTCAACCAGTTTTTGTCGCTTTTTAGGGTCTGTGGACTCCAGTAGTTTATTGACGTGGCTGTTCATCCGGGAAGTGATTTGACCGAATTTGGAAACCTCTTTATATGCCTCGAGCAAAGAAAGTTCTGGGGTACCCATTACTCCACCACCGATGTATTCCAAGCTAAATTCATCGTCTTCTCCACCTTTTGAAGGAACGAGTTTTACCACCGTTCTTGCAATAAAGTCAACAAACCATACCAGGAGCAGCGTATTGATGATGTTGAAAGAAGTGTGGAACAAGGACAGCATCAGCTCATTTTCTCCTTTGCCCAGATTCGGGTTGATGGAAGTAACCCAACTTTGGAAAGGTTCATAGATGTATTCGATCATGCTCAAGAAGGGTGTGAACACAATGATCATCCAAATCACCCCGAAAACATTAAAAATCAAGTGGGCTCGGGCAGCTCTTTTGGCATGCACATTGGCGATCATAGCCGCTAAATTGGCGGTAATGGTAGTACCGATGTTTTCACCCAGCACCATGGCCGCAGCGATATCTAGGGTGATGATGTCTTTAGAAAGGAGTGTAAGTGTGAGTGCCATTGCGGCGGAAGACGACTGAACGATTAGCGTGATGAAGGTACCAACAATCACAAAAATCACCGTTGTGCCAATACCCAAGTTGGTCCACCCGCTCAAGAAGGACAGTGCATCAGCATTCCCCTGTAAATCAGGAACGGAATCTTTCAAAGCCTCCAATCCCATGAACAGAATAGCGAAGCCAATAAGTACCTCTGCCACATTTTTGAAGCTCTCTCTTTTCACGAAGAGCATTGGGAAGGCAATCGCGATGATGGGCAGTGCGATGGCGGCAATTTTAAACTTCCCGAAGGCAAAAATGGCAATGAGCCAAGCCGTAACCGTTGTTCCGATGTTCGCCCCCATGATCACTCCAATGGCTTCGCGGAGTTTAAGCAAACCCGCATTTACGAAGCTGACCACCATTACCGTTGTGGCTGATGAACTTTGGATGATTGCCGTTGTGGAGAATCCGGTGAATACTCCTTTCACACGATTGGAAGTCATGGCGCCCAAAATTTGACGGAGTTTCGAACCCGCCACACGTTGGATGCCTTCGCTCATTACCTTCATTCCGAAAATAAAGAGTCCCAGTGCTCCAATCAACTTCAAAACATCAAAAAAATCGTAGTTCATCGCTAGTGTAAATATGGCGCAAATGTACTCCCTTGCATTTGCAGAGCTCCCTTCCTTGGTTTAATTTATTATTAACATGCGCTTAACAAACAATGAGGTTCCAAATATTGCCTGCTTGATGATTCGTCCATCCAGCCTCTTCTTAACATTTAATTAAAACACGAATCCCCATAAAATCAAACCCTTGAGAACAAAATCCGTCAATTACTTGTAATACACTTAACATTTAATTAACTTTACCGTAATGTTAAAGATACTTATCGCTGGTTTTGGATTTTTGTTGACTTGTTCGATCGCCGCTCAAGATTTGATTGAGGTGGAAGGGAAAGTATGTACCACGGATTCTGTTGAATTCAGTGGAGAAAAATTGGTTTATTTCCACAACGGCAATTTGGCCGCCCGTTATCAATTTGAGGACGGGATGTTGAATGAACAAGTGGTTTTCTATTTTGAAGGGGGAGGCATTCGTGAAACGGGGCATTACCTCAACAATGAAAAGCACGGCACCTGGACCTCCTACAATCAAAAAGGAAAGATTGAAGCTCAAGGTAAATTTGAAGCAGGTGAAAAAGACGGGCGCTGGCTCGTTTTTGATGAACAAGGGACATGTCGACTAGAGATTTTTTATGACATTGGTCAGCCCATGGGCTATTGGACCCTCTTCAACGAGATGGCAGAGGTGATGGAGTCTCGATATTACCCCTGATGAAAAATAAAGGAAACAAAAAAAGCGGAGGTGAGCCCCCGCTTTTTTTGTTATTAAACCATCTTTAGATTATTCGCAAGCACTACCGAACTCACCCAAGAATAGGAGCAAGTCACCCGAGTTTACAAAACTATCTCCGTTCAAATCAGCAGGGCAAGCATTCACATCAAAGGTACAAGACCCATCATCGATCGTTGCCATTGCATCGTAATTGGAAGCCACATCGTAAGTACACCCGAGGTAGTCACAACTTCCGTCATCACTTGTAGCATTTGGGTCGAAGTTGATTGCATTCACATCCGTACACCCTTCGAACAAGCATGAACCGTCATCTTCGATTGCATTTGGATCGTAGTTTGAAGCTAGCTCATCTGTACAACCGCTTGGGATGGTTGAGTTCTCAGCACCAGGAGTACCGTTGTTTACAAAACTACCTTGCCAGTTTGCACCATCATCGTTGTTCAAAGTTGCATCAATCAACTCCAAAGAAGCGCAATCTCCATCTGGGCTGGTTGGGTAAGCTCCACCATCGTCGTAGCTCACAACATCAATCACGTTTCCAAAGGCATCATCCAATTGAATGGTCGCACCACCATTCCCAAGGTTACCAAGGCTAAACTCAAACACTTGGTAGCCGTTTCCAGTGTAGGTTGCAGCTGTAACAGCAACAATGATGTATTCACCAGCTGCAATGCTTGTTCCTTCTGGGAAGGTGATCATGGTGAGTGAACCGTTGTAAGTGATCACATAAGAAGACATATCCACTGCAGACGCATCTGCATTGTAGATTTCAATGAACTCGAAGTCAAAATCCTCACCTTGAGCAGTACAAGGGTTGTAGTGGATTTCGTTGATCACCAAGATGGGCTCAGTGAAGTAGCAAGAACCATCATCTACAGTTGCCGTAACATCGTAGTTCAAGGCCGCATCGTCAGTACATCCCTCAATAATACAAGAACCATCATCTACAGTTGCTGCAGGGTTGAAGTTGGTCGCATTTGGATTCGTACAACCGCTCACGTTGGCACAAGATCCGTCGTCAACAAGGGCTAATGGATCGTAATTTGGGAAAGTATCATCAGTACAACCGTAACGAACAACATCGTTCGCATCGCGCGGCTGAAGTTTGTAGTTGTTAAAAGTGAAATCGAGTGGACCCGTTACACTGAAAGTAACTTCTTCAGGAGCTGGTGCGAAGAGGTAACCTCTGTCATCCACCAACAAAGAACCCGAACCATCATCGATAGACCACTCACCGAATCCAGCATCACCACCACCTACGGGAACGGTTCCAAGAACTACGAGAAGAACTCCTTCCCATTGCTCGTCGTAAGCAGCAAGGGTTGTCAAAGACTCCGCTGCTGGAAGTACGTTTCCTTGGGTAAGAACGTTGATTGTTTCAGCGTTGATAAGCGTGTTGTTGAAGTTTTCTACAACTTGACCAATCACTTCAACTTCATCTCCTAGAGCAACTCCAGCTCCTGAAACCCAAACTCCAGTAAACGGACCCGTACCATCTTGAATCGTAAACACATTAGAACCTCCGTAAACCGCAGTTACAACACCGCTCGTAGAAACCGACTCTCCGGTATGGTCTTCTGACTGAATTTCAACAATCGTGTATTCTGTTGCCGCAGGAAGCGTTGAGTTTTCAGCTCCAGGCGTTCCATTTGCGGTGTAAGACGATTGCCAGCTCGCTGCGTCGGCATTGTCTGTGTTCACATCGATCAACTCCAAAGAAGAGCAGTTTCCATCAGCGTTTGGCCAAGGTGAAGCGTCTGAATAGATAACTTGATCAATGATTGTGCTTGCAGCATCAACCAAGGTGATTGGCTCTCCAGAGTTGTTTGTTCCTCCGTTGGTCCATTCAAAAACTTGGTATCCGTTTCCTGTGTAAGAAGCAGCAGCAACGGTTACGATGATATACTCACCAGCTGCAATTGAAGTCCCCTGTGGGAAGATGTACTCAATACCGTCTGCAAAAGACCATCCAGAGAGATCAATAGCAGTTGCATCATTGTTGTATAGTTCGATGAACTCAAACAAGGTATCATCTCCTTGATCCGTGCAAGGGTTGTAATGAATCTCATTGATCACTACGGCAGGTACAGAGAATACGCACGAGCCATCATCTTGAGTTGCGGCAGGATTGTAGTTCACTGCAGTTGCATCAGTACAACCAAAAACATCGCTCGCTGCACATGAATTTTGTGCACCTGGTGTTCCGTTGTTTCCACTTGAAGCACACCAAGAATTCGCATCGTTATTGTCAAAATCCACATTGATGAGCTCCAAAGAAGAACCATCACCATCCGCAGCCGTTGGCCATGGAGTGCTGTCAGAATAAGACACTTCATCTACAACCAATCCGTTGGGATCTAAAAGCTGGATGGTTTCTCCACTGTTTCCGGCTGCACCAGTGAAAGCAAAGATTTGGTAAGTAGCTCCTGTGAAAATGCTTGAAGAAGGATCAATAGCAACTACAATGTATTCTCCGTCTGCAATGCTTGTTCCTGAAGGGAAGGTTACATCAACACCGTCCATGTAGTAATCTGAGATATCTACAGTAGCACCTTCATTGTTGAAGATTTCGATGAATTCAACTTCTGAATCTGGGAAACCACCGCCATCATTACCGTTGTAGTGAATTTCGTTGATCACCAAGTTGGGGAGTGAAAGCACACATGAGCCGTCATCTTGGTTTGCGTTTGCATTGTAGTTCAAGGCGTTGATGTCGGTACATCCCGCAATGATGCAAGACCCATCGTCGTTAGTAGCCGCTGGATCGTAGTTATCTGCCAAAGGATCGGTACATCCATCTACAGCAACATTATTGTTGTAAACCTCAAGAAGATCGAAAGCGAAAGACTCGTTTCCGCTCACTTGTGGGCTATCGCAGTAAATACGAATAACGAGGGAAGAACCTGTTGCAGCAATGTCTTGTGTAACTAGGGTAAAAGCACCGGTCATTTGAACATCACCTGTTTCGTCACCATCATTATCAACAAACAAACCGCCATTGGTTGCCGCTGGAACAGATGAACTGAACACCACCAACGGCGTGAAAGCACCACCATCCATACTGTATTCTACACGCAAAGTATCGTTGGAATCCCATCCTGTTAACTCATCTCCTGTGGCGAACAAACCGCGGAATTGCAAAGCTGTAGCTCCAGTAACGTCGATGCTGTTAAAGGTGAGGGTTTTGATGGTCTGACCATCTCCACCGGCATCGTCCCAATCTTCTGCAGCCCAGAAGAACGTACCGTCTTGACCAGTGTAAGGACCTGAAACGTCAGAACCATCAGTTCTTCCGTAGTGATCTGAACTTCCGTCGTTAAAAGAAAATGAAGAAGTGTATGTTACCCCTTCTCCGTCTGTTTCGAAGCTTTCTGACCATAGTTGTGCATTGGCCACAGCCCCGCTCAAGATCAAGCAGAAAAAAGCAAGAAACTTGAGAACTGCATTGTTTGATTTCATTCGTTGTAGAATTTTGGTTGATTTATAAGTAGGTTAGACGGCAAAACTATGTCTTTCGTCGAGCAAATACCCCTGTTTAAACAATGGATAACTCAGAATTAAAAGGAGTGTACATAGCGGTAACATTACTTCGGGTGCCGAAACAATTCGGTAACATTTTGGGTTCATCCGCTTCACTTTTGCGAGCGGCTTTCCCCCACTTATTCTTTAACAAAACGCTCACTCCAAACCTTGTTATTGTTCTTCACAATGATGAAATAGGTACCGGGAACCAGGTTAGAAACATCGATGGTATTTGCTCCGACCTGAAGCACACCTTTTTGAACGATGGCTGTCTGTAAATTCCTCAATTCGTAGTTTCCTCCAAGCTCCAGATGATGAAGGTGAATGACATCATCTGCTGGGTTTGGAAATAAATCAAGCTCTAGCTTTCGTTCACTCAC
>CAZYPV010000050.1:0-23691 GCA_964649515.1 uncultured Comamonadaceae bacterium
CAAGGACCCTCTGATTAACAGTCAGATGCTCTAACCAACTGAGCTAAGGAGGAATTTTACCGCCTTCACAGCATTGCTGTAAAATTGGAGTGCAATATTACATGAATCTTTGTTTCTAAACAATATCTTTGCAAAAAAAAATCTCATGAGCTTAATCACAGTTGGAACAGTTGCCTTCGATAAAATCGAAACCCCTTTCGGAAAAACAGACAAAGTTATTGGTGGCGCTGCGACATACATTTCACTCGCAGCAAATTATTTCACCAAAAACGTCAATCTGATTTCGGTTGTAGGTGGCGATTTTCCTAAAGATGTGCTCGCTAACATGAGAGGAAGAGGCATTAGCTTGGACGGATTGGAAGTAAAACAAGATGAAAAAAGCTTCTTCTGGTCGGGAAAATACCACTATGACCTCAACTCAAGAGATACACTCGTAACCGAATTGAACGTGTTGGCAGATTTTCAGCCAGTGGTTCCCGATAGCTACCAAGATTGTGAATACCTCATGCTCGGTAACCTCGACCCAAATGTTCAAATGAGCGTGATCAAGCAATTGAAGAAACGCCCCAAATTGGTGGTACTCGATACGATGAACTTTTGGATGGACGTAGCACTCGAACCCCTCAAAGAAGTTATTGCCAAGGTAGATATGCTTACCGTAAACGATGAAGAGGCACGTCAGCTCACAGGAGAACATTCTTTGATAAAAGCAGCCGCCAAAATCATGGAAATGGGTCCGCGTTTCGTCATCATTAAAAAAGGGGAACACGGCGCATTGTTGTTTGATCAAGACAATGTGTTCTTCGCACCAGCGCTTCCTTTAGAAGAGGTCGTTGATCCTACCGGTGCGGGAGATACCTTCGCTGGCGGATTGATTGGCTACATCGCTCACACAGGAGATATTTCCTTCGATAACCTGAAAAGAGCCGTAATTATTGGATCAGCTATGGCCTCGTTTACCTGCGAAAAGTTCGGTACAGAGCGTTTGCTCCAAATCAGTGAAAAAGACATCGACCGCAGAATCCAAAAGTTTGTTGACTTGGTGGATTTTGACATCCTTCTCGTAGAGTAATTTACAGAATAGAGGGATTTCCGTCCCCTTTTCCCAAAGTACACTTATTCACTGATGTTCAGGTAGAGCTGAGGGTCAACGGGCAGTCCTTTTTCCCAAAGTTCGAGGTGGAGATGAGGTCCGTCGCTATGATCCCCAGTGTTTCCGATAACTGCAATGGATTCCCCAGCCTTGATGCGATCTCCCGTCTTTTTGAGCAGCACGGAGTTGTGCTTGTACACCGATATGAAATCGCCCGAGTGCTGAACTTGGATCACATGACCACCATCTGAGGTGTACGAAGCCAAAACGACCGTGCCATCCAATACACTTTTGATGACGCTTTCTTTGGGAGCAACGATGTCAATCCCGTAATGGCCAATGTCTGGATCGAATTTGGATGAGAGCGTGCCTTCAACTGGAGTGAAGAGAAATTTACGCGATTCTGGAGAGCTAGCACCACTGGCCAAATTCAATGCAAAACGGTCTTCTTCGGCTACTTTACTTCTCAGAAGAGAATCTGAGCTGCTCAATTGAAAGTTCAAGCGAGCCTCATCCACTTCCTGGCTGGGATCAAAACGAACACTGTCTGGGTGAATATCACCACTCAACACCCGGTTGAGCATGGCCAAATAGGTTTCGTAGTCTTTTTGCTTTTGAAGCAGGGAGTCGGCAGTATTTTTGGCCGAAAGGGCATCTTTTCGGTATTGATCATCCACATAACCCGGCACCAAGTGCTCTTTTAATGGACTAATCGCCACCACGGCGTAAACCAAACCACCAATCAAGAGGAAAGCGGTGCCCACGAGCAAAACCACATTCAATGGAGTAAGCAAAAGAGAGACCTGCTCTTCATAACTTGATTCCTTAAGAATGGAAAGACGGTACTCGCTTTTGAGGCGTTTAATGAGGCGCTTGTTTTTCTTTTTTTTGCTCAATTTGAAGGGCTTATATGGGCCGAAATCCTCAGGAATTCACACCCAGTTCACGAAGAGTTCGAAAAATAAAATAATTTTGCATGTTTCGTGTTGTATATAGTGCCGAAACCTTTGATAAGAAATTGCCTTTAATGCCGAAGAACAAACTCCCCATTTACTTTCTGCTTTCCTGCATTGTTGCTGGGATGTTTGCCTGTACCACCACCAAGGACGGATTTACTTATCGCGTGTTTCACAACACAACGGCAAGATACAACGGTTATTTCTATGCAAAGGAAGCAATAAAAGAGGGGCAAGCGAACATTGTTGAAGCCCATGTTGAAGATTACGACATCATTCTTCCCGTTTTTATTTACGGTGATGAAACCACAGCTCAAGCATCGTTCGCCCAAATGGAACGAGCGATTGAAAAAAGCAGCTTGGTGATTGAAAGACACAAAATGGACGTCCCAAAAAGATCGGCGAGAAAGCGCGATCGTCCGGAACTCAACAAATGGATTGACGACAATTACCTCCTCATAGGCCAGAGCTATTTCTTCAAAAGAAATTTCTTTAAGGCTGAAGAGATGTTTCTCTATGTGACTAGAAAGTACAAAGAGAAAGACATCCAAATGAAAGGTACGGCTTGGTTGGCAAGGTGCTACATGGAAACCGAACAATGGACCAAAGCCAAAAATGCCTTACTCAAAGCAGAACAAATCAAAGAGGTGGAAGATGAGGTGAAGGCAGATGTGCATCTCGTGTTTGCCGATTACTACATTCGCCAAGCCGATTTCGAAAAAGCAGCTGAACAGCTGGAGAAATCCTTGCGCTACATCAAGAAGAAAAAAGACCGCGCTCGTCCTACGTTCATTTTGGCTCAACTCATGCAAGAAATGAACCGCTCGCAAGATGCCATCACGTATTACGAAGCGGTATTGTCCTTGCGTCCAGAATATGAAATGGAGTTCTACGCGAGAATCAATCAAGCCATGGCTTATGATCGACGCGGTGGAAACGCAGAGCAAATCAAGGAGCAATTGTTCAAGATGCTCAAGGACGATAAAAACATCGAATACCGAGATCAGATTTACTACGCACTCGCAGAGCTGGAGTTGGAAGACCGAAACAGAGAAACAGGAATAGATTACCTCCTTTTGTCTTTGGATGAACCTAATGGTAAGCCCAAGCAACGAACCAAGAGTTTCCTGCGTTTGGCAGACCTTTATTTGGATGATCGGGAATACCAGGATGCCCAAGCTTATTACGACAGCACCTTCAAAAGCATCAGCGAAGAACATCCGAGGTATTTGGACGTGAAGAACAAAGCGGAAAGCCTGACTGATTTGGTGGAAAACCTCATTTTGATTGAGTATGAAGACAGTCTTCAAGCCATTTGTGCACTTTCGGAAGAGGATAAGGTGAAGAAATTGAATTCGGTCATTGCCGATATGCGGGCGGAACTTGTTCGACAAGAAGAGGAGCGCCAAGCACGAATGGCAGCATTAGCGGCTGGGGGCGACAATGCAGCTCAAGGTGATTTTTGGCCTTGGAACCCACAACTCAAAGCCATCGGAAAACAGAACTTTGATCAATATTGGGGATCTCGTCCGCTCGAAGACAATTGGAGAAGATCCAACAAACTTCAGCAGTCTTTTGGTGAAGGAGAAGATATTCCAGAAATCACAGAAGAGACCACAACAGACACCGGCAATGATATTGACAGCCAATTGCCAACCGTAGATGAATTGCTCTCAGGATTGCCATGTGCCCCAGCCCAAATTGAAGAAAGCGACCAACGAATTGCAGAAGCTTTTTACAACGCTGGAGTAGTATATAAAGAGAAGTTGGACGATGTTGAAAATGCCATTGAACGCTGGGAAGTTCTGGTTACACGTTATGAAACCAGCGCCGTTCATCCAACCGCATATTACCAGCTCTACCGAACCTACCTCTATCGCGAACAAGAAGAAGGCTATTCCAATCCGTTTTGTGGAACCTGCAATAGCCCATATTGGAGCAACATCATTTTAGATAAGTACCCAGGAAGCGATTGGGCGAGGTTGATTCAGAACCCGGGTTATGAAGACATTGCTGAAATTGAAAAGGCAGAACAGCACGCGGCATACGAGGCATTGTACAACCGATACAACCAACGCGCCTATCAAGAAGTGATCTTGGAAGCCAGTAAAGTAATCAATGAGCAGCCCCAAAACCATTTCCTGTGCAAGTACAGAATATTGAAGGCCTTTGCCGTGGGGAACATGGATGCAATGACGGGAAGCACAGCCAGTTATTTGAACGAGCTTCGCGAAGTGATTAAATCATGTCCGGATACCGAAGAAGCAGTGCTGGCGCAGGAAGTGATCAACAACATCAACGGGGAAGTTCCCGCACCGGTGGTAGAAGAAACCCCCGACGCACCTAAAGAAGAAGAAGAAATTTTTGATTACGACCCCAGTGATCGCCACTATTTTGCCGTGATTTTTCCGGTAGAAGGAGGAGGGGATGTGAACAACATAAAGGCCTTGGTGAGCGATTTTGACAGCAAGTATTTTAAATCCAATGCGTTGAAGGTATCTTCCAATTTGTTGGACCGCCAGAATCAAATTGTGCTGGTGAAAACCTTCAACAAACTCGACGACGCCAAAAACTATTACACCACCTTCTTGAATAACGATAACGAACTCAAAGAAATCAATTCGGGCGACTACACCCTCGTTTTGATTTCAAAAAACAATTACGTTACCTTATTTAAATCAAAAGCAGTTGACGCCTATGCGTCCTTTTTTGAGCGCTATTACGAATTTTGAAAATGAGAAAGAACAGAGGCATGGCTAGACAAGCAGAAGCAAGCGATAATGCAATCAATAGAATTGTAGAAGGAACGCGTTTTGAAGGAGACATCTTTTGCGAAAGCAACATTCGAATTGACGGCACCTTCAAGGGAAATTTGGAATCGACCGGCAGACTCGTGATTGGCGCAAAGGGAAAAATTGAAGGAACAGTTACTTGTGCTGATTGTGAAATAGAAGGAGTACTCCAAGGAAAACTGCAAGCAAAAGAGAAGGTTGCCTTGAAGAGCACCGCAAGGGTAGAAGGAGACGTGTTTTACGGTCAGCTTTCCATCGAAACGGGAGCGGAACTGAGCGGAACTTGCTACCTCGGAACCAAAGTGAAGGACATCGCTTCAAGCAAAACCAACAACACCCAAGTTGAAGAAAAAACGGCCTAATGCATTTCTCCGTTTTTCGGGGATGGCATTTACCATGGCCATTATCATTTTGATCGGCGTGCTCGGCGGCAGAAAACTCGATGAGAAAATGGCCAACGAGACTCCTTGGTACACCATGGCCGGTTCGCTTATAGGCGTGTCTCTCGCCTTGTATTACGTGATCAAAGACCTATCCAAAAACACATGAATACTCGTCCATTTAACATCGCCAATGCGTTCACCGGCGTATTGCTTTTGATCATTTGCTTTTTGGTAGATCGCTTTTCTCCACTGTCCATCTCCATTTATTTGTACATCGTTACCGTGGTGTTTGCACTCATGAACGTTCTCCTCTTTAACATTTTGAAGAAGAACAGCAGCAAATCGCCGGCCCGTTTTGTAGCAGCATTTAATGGAACAGTAGCCATAAAGTTGTTTAGCGCAATTATTTTGGTGGTGCTCGGCTTGTTTTTATTTCCAGAATCGAAAAACGAAACAGCCGTGGGAACAATGCTTGTATATACCTTTTTTACTGTGGTTTTCGTGAGGTACAGCATGAAGGAATTGCGTCGAAAATGAGAAAAAGATCGCTGCTTTTCTGAAAAAAACGACTCATATACTTCCCGATCGTGAATAATTGAGTAATTTTGCCTCGATTTTTCGAAAAGGCGAAATCAATGTGCAGAATGAAATCATTGTTTAACAAGTACAAGTCACTCTCCATCTGTTTGATAGGATTCTTCTTCCTCTCAAGCAGTGCATCCTTTGCTCAACACGGGCACGGAGAAGAGGCACACGGAGATGGACATGAAGAAGCTCACGGTCACCATCACGCTCACGGAGATGAGCCCTTCAACGCTGGAGACATGATCATTGAGCACATCGCTGATGCACATGATATTCATATTGCCGGCGATTTCTCAATTCCGCTTCCTGTTATTTTGAAGTCAGACAAAGGATTTCACTTTTTCATGAGTTCCGCCTTTCACCACGGACACGATGTGGTAGAAAACAATGGTGCTTATTTCGTTCTTCATCACGGAAAAGTGGTGGAAACAGATGAGTTGGGAACCCTAACGTTTGATCATGACGGGTCGCAAATTCAAGCGAACTTCCTAGAAACGGAATCCATTCCGCAGAAAGCGACATTAAGCAACAACCTTCCTTTGGATTTGTCGATTACCAAATCAGTATTCGGACTATTGTTCGTGCTCGTGCTCATGGTGATCATCTTCCGTGCAGCTGCTGCAGGTTATAAAAAGCGTCCAGGACAAGCGCCAACAGGAATTAGCAATGCTCTTGAGCCGTTGATCATGTTTGTGCGTGACGAAATTGCAATTCCATCCATTGGGGAAAAGCACGCTCACCGCTTCATGCCTTTTCTTTTGACGATCTTTTTCTTCATCTGGATCTGTAATTTGTTGGGTCTGATTCCTTTTGTAGGAGGATTCAATATTACCGGTACAATTGGAGTAACACTCGTTTTGGCCACTTTCGTTTTCTTGATTACCAATTTCTCTGGTAACAAGCATTATTGGGGTCACTTACTCTGGCCTCCGGGAGTGCCATTGCCAATCAAGTTTATTCTCGTTCCTATTGAGGTTGTAGGTTTGTTGTTGAAGCCCATCGTATTGATGGTTCGTTTGACAGCCAACATTACGGCAGGGCACATCATCATTCTTGCATTTGTAAGTTTGATCTTCATCTTCGGACAAGGTGGAGAGGCTGTTGGAGCTGGAGTTGGAGTAGGAATCGGAGCTACCTTGTTCATGGTCTTCATGTTCTTTATTGAACTGTTGGTAGCCTTCCTTCAAGCATTTGTATTTACGCTTTTAGCCGCGCTTTACTTCGGTGACGCAACGCACGAGGCACATCATTAATAGAAAGTCAAACAAATAAATAAGTTACTGGAATGGAACTTTTGTCAGTATTATTAGAAGCTAGTTTAGGTCACGGTCTTGCAGGAATTGGAGCAGGCGTAGCAGCAATTGCAGCAGGTATGGGTATCGGTAGAATCGGTGGTTCTGCTTTGGAAGCAATGGCGCGTCAGCCAGAAGCAACAGGAGACCTTCGTGCAAACATGATCGTTGCAGCTGCATTGATCGAGGGTGTTGCCCTTTTTGCAGTGATCGTTTGCTTGTTGGTTACTTTTAACCAGTAAGCCGCTTCACGGGTTCAGGCAAAAGTTGTCCGAACCGCTATTAGAAATTATTCATTACAACCATTGAGTTATGGATGCTTTATTAAGCCCAGCAATTGGTACTGTTCTCTGGACGTCCATTGCATTTTTGGTCGTGCTCTTCTTGCTAAAGAAGATGGCATGGAAACCAATCTTAAAGGCCTTAAACGAGCGTGAGGAATCCATTGAGAAAAGCTTGAAAGAAGCAGAAAAGGCGCGCGAAGATATGGCGAACCTGAATGCGGATAACGAGCGTTTGTTGAAGGAAGCTCGCGCAGAGAGAGATGTGGTTCTTCGTGAAGCACGCGAAATGGGAGATCAACTCGTTGCAGATGCAAAGGCTTCGGCCAAAGTAGAGGCGGAGAAAATGATCGAAAATGCGCGCGTTGCCATCGAAAATGAAAAGAATAGCGCAATGGTTGAATTGAAAAACCAAGTAGCTACTCTTTCTCTCGAAATCGCAGAAAAGGTAGTGAAGGAAAGACTTTCTGATCAAGGAGAACAAGAGAAATTGGTGTCCTCATTGATGAAAGATGTCGATTTGAATTGATGCTATGAATTATCCTAAAGTAGCCATACGTTATGCCAAGTCGCTCATGGAGCTCGCAGAATCTAAGAATGCTGTGGATGCTGCCATGAACGATATGATTCTCTTGGTGAAAACCATTAAAGAGAATAAGGATCTGAACTTATTGCTTTCGAGTCCGGTCGTAAACCCTGACAAGAAAGAGAAGGTTCTCATGGCCATCTTTGGTGATAAGGTGAGCGAAGTTTCTCAGAAGTTCATTCAAATGATTGCCCAAAAAGGGCGAGAAGGTGATCTTGAGGGAATCGCTCAACGTTTCATTGCCTTGGTGAAAGAACGACGCAATATCCATCAAGCCGAAGTCATTACTGCTTCGCCGCTCACAGCTGATGCAAAAGCAGAGTTGCTGGAGATGGTGAAAAAGATGAAAGCGGGTGATGCGGAATTGACGGAGAAAATTGATCCGAGCATCATTGGTGGTTTCATCCTAAAAGTGGATGATCGTATGATCGATGCCTCTGTAGTTTCGAGGTTTAGAAAATTGAGACAAGACTTTTCATTGAACTAGGTAGTTCAGTGTAGTACAAAATCTGCCTTCGGGCACAAACGAAGTCAAACATGGCTGAAGTTAAACCAGCAGAAGTATCTGCTATCCTTAAAGAGCAATTGGCCGGATTCAAATCGGCCGCTGAATTGGAAGAAGTGGGTACCATCCTTCAAGTAGGTGATGGTATCGCGCGCGTTTACGGTTTGTCCAACGTCCAATCAGGAGAGCTTGTAGAATTTGAAAACGGTGTAAGAGGAATCGCCCTCAACCTTGAAGAAGATAACGTTGGTATCGTATTGCTCGGACCATCAGGAAATCTAAAAGAAGGTTCATCGGTAAAAAGAACACGTCAAATTGCCTCTATTAAAGCTGGTAAAGGACTCCTTGGAAGAGTTGTGAATACCCTCGGTGAGCCTATCGATGGTAAAGGACCAATTCAAGGTGACCTCTATGAGATGCCCATCGAGCGTAAGGCGCCTGGGGTAATCTTCCGTCAACCAGTAAACGAACCACTTCAAACGGGAATCAAGTCGATCGATGCGATGATTCCAATTGGACGTGGTCAGCGTGAGTTGATTATTGGTGACCGTCAAACAGGGAAAACAACTGTTGCCCTTGATACGATCATCAACCAAAAAGAATTTTATGATCGAGGCGAGCCTGTTTTCTGTATCTACGTGGCCATCGGTCAGAAAGGATCTACAGTAGCGGGTATCGTTAAAACATTGGAAGAGAACGGTGCAATGCCTTACACGGTGGTTGTTGCCGCTTCAGCCTCGGAGCCAGCTCCAATTCAATTCTACGCGCCATTCACAGGTGCGGCGATTGGTGAGTTCTTCCGTGATACTGGTAATCCAGCATTGATTGTTTATGATGATTTGTCAAAACAAGCGGTTGCTTATCGTGAGGTTTCGCTCTTGCTTCGTCGTCCACCAGGTCGTGAGGCATATCCAGGGGATGTATTCTTCCTTCACTCAAGATTGCTTGAGCGTGCGGCGAAGGTGATTGATTCAGATGAGATTGCTTCTCAAATGAACGACCTTCCAGCATCTTTGAAAGATAAGGTGAAAGGTGGAGGTTCGCTTACCGCATTGCCGATCATTGAAACACAAGCGGGTGACGTTTCTGCATACATTCCAACCAACGTAATCTCGATTACAGATGGTCAGATCTTCCTTGAGTCAAACTTGTTCTTGAGTGGTGTGCGTCCGGCGATTAACGTAGGTATTTCCGTATCTCGTGTTGGTGGATCTGCGCAGATCAAGTCCATGAAGAAAGTAGCGGGTACCTTGAAGCTCGATCAAGCACAATACCGTGAGTTGGAGGCCTTCTCTAAGTTCGGATCTGACTTGGATGAGGCTACTAAAGCGGTGCTCGACAAGGGTGCAAGAAACGTGGAGATCTTGAAGCAAGGTCAAAACTCTCCAATGCGTGTAGAAGAGCAGATTGCCATCATTTACTTGGGTACCAAAGGAATGCTTTCAAAAGTTCCGGTAAACCAAGTGAAGGCTTTTGAAAAGGAGTTCTTGTCTTACATGAGAAGCAAGCATGCAGATGCTCTTGAGACCTTGAAGAGTGGTAAACTTACCGACGAGGTGACCAACACCCTTGCTGCTGCAGCAAAGGAATTGACTTCGAAGTACGAATAAGCTAAGCGCTGAAAAATGGCAGGAGGATTAAAAGAAGTACGTAATAGAATCACATCAGTGCAGTCGACGATGCAAATCACGTCTGCGATGAAGATGGTTTCTGCAGCCAAATTGAGAAGGGCACAAGATGCAATCACTGCAATGCGCCCCTACGCACAGAAGCTCCAAGAAATACTCGCTAACGTGAGTGCAACCTTGGACGCATCGGAAGGTGTATATTCTCAAGAAGGATCTGGAAACAACGTGCTTATCGTCGCCATTACTTCAAACCGTGGTTTGTGCGGTGGTTTCAACAATAACGTGATCAAAGAGATCAACAACTACATGGCTGCTCATCCAGACATGAAGTTCAAGATCTTGCCTTTGGGTAAAAAAGCCAACGATTACTACCGTGGTAGAACGGGTGTGTTTACCGAAGGTTTTGGTGACGAGCCGTTCAGTATTTTTGATGATTTGAGTTTCAGCAATGTTGCTCAAATCGCAGAAACCATCATGGAACAATTCGTGGAAGGACGTTGGGATAAAGTGGTAATGGTGTACAACCAGTTCAAAAATGCCGCTAGCCAAATTGTTCAGAACGAACAGTTTTTGCCCATTCAAGCGACAGAAGGAGTGGATTCGAGCTCTGTGGAATACATCTTCGAGCCTTCACGAGAAGAGATCGTAGAACGCATCATTCCCAACTCTTTGAAAGTCCAGCTTTTCAAAGGTTTGCTCGATAGCAATGCAGCAGAGCACGGAGCGCGTATGACGGCGATGCACAAGGCAACAGACAACGCGAAGGATCTTGTAAATGAGCTGAAGTTGAGCTACAACAAAGCACGTCAAGCGGCCATTACGAATGAGATCTTGGAGATTGTTGGTGGTGCAGAGGCACTCAATAGCTAAGATCAGTCAAGAAAAACATTCAAAAAGCGACTTTCTTCGGAGGTCGCTTTTTTTGTGCATCATTTTTGTGGTGTACTTATTGGCAGACTTAGTACCTTGTCCACAATGAAGAAACTGCGTTTTTCCTTTCGCCAAAGAATTTATTTTTCGATGATCATGCTCATCATCGTCTCTTTTGTGCTTACGGGAATTACAGCCTACTACAATTTTAAAACGGAGAACGACCGCTACAACCAAGAGCGTTTGGAAAGGAAGGAGTTGGCGCTTCAAACGAGTATGGACTACTTTCTCGAAGAACAAGGAGGAAGTATCGCAAAAGACAGTCTGGCCCTGGTGTTCAGCGAAGTAATTGTGGAGCTAGCAGATGTTCACTCACTGTCTGTTAACCTATATGATTTGAAGGGAAACTTGCTCATCTCGAGTGCAGAGGAGCGTTTTGATAACTTGGGCTTCAACTTGAGTATCGATTATACCGTCTTGAAACAATTGTCTACGGGGAATACACGTGCAGTGGTGGAGAAAGACATCAAGGGAAGTGAGGTGTACTTGGTGTATTGGTACCTACTCGATTCCTACAAGCGAAAAATTGCGGTGGTCAATGTGAAGTACGATAAAAAGAACATTGATGACGGTGAGCTCAAGCGATTTCTGGGTCAGCTCACGAAGATTTACATCGCCTTGTTCGTCGCAGCGGCAATTCTGGCTTATTTCCTGAGCAACTACATCACCAAGTCGCTCCAAAAGATTGCCTCCAAGATGAAGAAGATTGACTTATCGCAAGAAAATGAGCCCATTTCTTGGGAAGGAGGGGATGAAATTGCGGCGTTGGTGGATCAATACAACAAAATGCTCTCAGAAGTGAAGAACAGTGCCAAATTGCTGGCCAAAAGTGAGCGAGAGAGTGCATGGAGGGAAATGGCGAAACAGGTGGCGCACGAAATCAAAAACCCGCTAACGCCCATGAAGTTGCGGGTGCAGCATTTGGAAAGAAGCTTAATGAGTAATCCGGAGGGAATGGAGGAGAAGCTCAAACAGTTTTCGAAAACCATGATTGATCAAATCGATACCTTGTCTGGCATCGCTACGGAGTTTTCGCACTTCGCAAAGATGCCCAAAGCACAACCCTTGGAAGTGGATTTGCTCGGGGTTTTGAAGGGAATAGTTGCGCTGTATTCAGACACCCCACATGTGGACATCCAATTTGTGAATGCCACACATCTCGGAAAGTGCATTGTTGTTGCAGATAAGGATCAGTTGAACCGGGTATTCAACAATTTGGTGAAGAATGCAGTGCAGGCATTGGCCGATAGATCGGATGGCAAAATCAGCGTGATTTTGAACATGGAAAACGACTTCGTTCATGTCTTGATTCAAGACAACGGTGTGGGAATTAGCGAGGAGCAAAGGAGCAAAATCTTTGTTCCCAACTTCACAACGAAATCTACCGGAACGGGCTTGGGCTTGGCCATGGTGAAGAACATTGTGGAGCAAAGTGGTGGAAGCATTTGGTTCGAAAGTGAACCCGGCTTGATGACCAACTTTCACGTAAAATTTCCCACGAATTACGACGAAGGAAGCAAAGGATAAATGATGGGTCTGCTCGGACTCGCATCGTTCTCAAAAGGGGGAAACTGCAAATTCAGGTAGAAAACACCATCCTCAACCGCTTCAGGAACGTAAATAAGCTCTGTGATGCTACAATCTCTTCTTTCCTCACCACCTACACCCCAAAAGAGGTGATGTGCTTCTAAAAGCCCTCCATCTACTTCTCGGTCCACCGATGGCAGATCAATCAAGAGGTGTTTGACTCCCTTTTCAACCAACCAGCGCATGGCTTCTTTGCTGATGTAAGGCGGGTTACTGGAGCTGTAGTTTTTTCTTTTCTTGCTGATGGGGTTCGGGAGTGTTCGAAGAATAATCGCCTCACAAGTGCTTTGAATGCTCGATTTCAGAAGCGCTTTACTGATAACTAAATCATGAGTACCCGGTTGAAACGTACTCTCCATTTCTTGAGGCTGTACCGTAATCAATTCTGCAAGAAGATGGTAGTCTTGGATGAGTTGGTTGACGGAGTGAATTTCCTTGGTGATGTGTCCCAAACATTCCGTGTGGGTTCCGTGTCCGTGCGGATTGAAGGAGATGTTTCTAAAGTTGACGCTTCCACCTTCGGCCACTGCTCCAACGAAGCCCTCTCCTCGAACAGGCTGCATGGTAATGGGAGGCACGTACCAAGCGCTCAGTTGCTCCGGTTCGGCTTTCAAAGGAATGCTGAGGTCAATCCCTTCTTGGAGAGCTACGCGGTATTTTTTTCCTTCAAAGGACAGGTAAAAGTGATCTAACATGGGTAAAGCATCAATTTATGGGGCAAAAAAAACCCCGCTACAAGGTAGCGAGGTTTTAAATTTATCATTGTTCAGTCTTAGTTGCAACCAAGTGCTCCAAAACCTGAAACGTAATCAAAGGACAAATCACCTTCTTCGTCATCGAAGTCGAGAAGGAAATCTGTAATGGCAAGGTATTCTCCATCGAAGTTGATGGTACCTCCAGAGACGCTCAATTGACCGCCTGCAGAGAAGTAGATACCCGGTTCTACAAAATCGATAACATAGGCAAACGCAGCCTCGTCGTTGTCAACCTCTTCGTCTTCCAAATCCTCAAGCCAGTTGAGAACGTTGTAAGAACCAGAAGCTTCATCGTCGTAAACCATGTAAGCGGCAAATCCTTGGAAGAAGTCTGTAAAGTCAGCATCTTCATCCACATCGCCATCTGCCAATGCTTCGAAATCACCAGCGATACCAATCACACCAGAGATGCCATTGAAATCACCGCCAAAATCGAACAAATCCAAACCAAGGGCTTCTTCAGAGGCAGAGAAGCAGAAGGTATAGTCCACATTAAGTGCACTGTTTCCAGCTACAATCGTTCCGCCGCCAGTATTTCCACCGAAAGAGAACACAGGAATGATCAACAAACCTCCGTTATTATCGGTCACATACTGAACGTCTTCGGAGTTTGAGAAATCCCATCCATCGCTTGGTTGAGAGAAATCAAAATCTCTGGTTCGGGTATTGAATTTGTAAAGATTACCATTTTCCACATCCCAAAAACCGATCGTAGGTACTCTTTCGAGCAACTCCATTGCTGTTCGTTGGTCTTCAGCCGAAACGGTTTTTGTGTTTGCTTGGAAACTGCGATTGTCATCCAATTCTGCTTTCTTACATCCAGCAGCAAAAAGAATCAATCCAGTGGCCAAGGTCACTTGAGATAAGGTTTTAACAATAGTCTTCATGAGTTTAAGTTTTTATTTTGTTCTTAGTTGAACAAGTAACCCAAACGGATAGCTCCGTTTACGTTAGGACCCACGTTGAACGTTGAGCCATTCTCTACGTCAGCAGGAAGATCTGCATCCGGATCGTTGAAGTTGGCCAAGTTGTAAGCAGTTTGGTCAGATACTTCAATAGTAGAATCGCCCATGCTCATTGATGAGAATCCGAATCCTAGTTCACCTCCAAGATAAATATTATCAGCGAAATAGAAGTCAAAACCAGCCAAAAGATTGATTCCGAAACGGAAGTATCCAGTTTTGTTGGTCTCTGTCCAAACAACGTTGTTTCCTAGTTCACCAATGTTATCCACATCGTTAGGTCCCCAAGACTCATCTTCGGTAGAAGTGTTTCCAAATCCAAGGTCCAATTCAGCACCTACGTATGGAGACAAACGGTCTGTTCCATCAAAGTGAATCTCGTAACCTGGACGGATAGTCAAATCGAATGAACGATCCCAAGAGTACAATGCTGGACTTGTTGGATCTTCGAAGCTCAATTCACCTTCCTGTGCAGTCACAGTCTTGTCTGATGAGCTTCCAACGAACAAGTTCAAACGCAAAGCAGAGCTTTCGCTTGTGAACGTACGGAATTTGATTCCTCCAATAGAAATTGGGTTACCTCCAAGTGGAGCAAAGTTAACCTCGAGGTTTTTTTCTCCTCCGGTTTGTTTTTGAGCAGATACTCCGCCCACCATAAGTAGCGCAGCGGCTACCAACATGATCGTTTTTTTCATGACGATTAAATTTAGTTTACTGATTTCCAAAGTACGCAAGTAAGAAAGTTTTTTCCGCTTACGCTTGATTTTTAATTTACTTTATTAACACTTCTGCTGTTCATTTTTGTGAAAAAGCATTAGTATCAATGGTTTTAATGCTATTCTACCGTTACTGACTTGGCTAAATTCCTCGGTTGATCCACGTTACAGCCTCTCATTACCGCGATGTGATAACTCAAGAGCTGCAAAGGTATTACGCTCAGCAATGGAACCAATACGTCATCTGACTTAGGGATCTCAATCACGTGGTCTGCAATCTTCTTCACGTGGTTATCTCCGGCCGTAACAATGGCAATAATCTTTCCTTTTCGCGCTTTTACTTCCTCAATGTTGCTCACCACTTTTTCGTAGCTGTGGCCCTGGGTAGCGATCACAAATACGGGCATTTCCTCATCAATCAATGCAATGGGACCGTGTTTCATTTCTGCTGCTGGGTAGCCCTCAGCATGGATGTAGGAGATTTCCTTGAGCTTCAATGCACCTTCCAAGGCAACAGGGAAACTGTATCCACGTCCTAAATAGAGCGCATTAGAGGCGTCTTTATAAATCTCGGCAATGGTTTCAACGATGTCATTGCTCTTGAGCGCCTGCTCTATTTTGTCTGGAATGGAATTGATTTCGGCAATCAATCGGTGCAAACGTTCCTGCTTGATGGTGCCTTTTTTCTCAGCAACGGCCAAGGCCATCAAGGTGAGAACGGTAACTTGAGCAGTAAAGGCCTTGGTTGAGGCAACACCAATTTCCGGACCCGCATGGGTGTAAGATCCGCTATCGGTTTCTCTCGATATGGTGGATCCTACAACATTGCACACACCAAAAATGTGGGCGCCTTTTTCTTTGGCGAGCTTAATGGCGGCGAGGGTATCGGCCGTTTCCCCTGATTGTGAAATGGCGATAACAATATCGTCACTATTGATGATGGGGTTTCGGTACCTGAACTCACTGGCATACTCCACTTCAACAGGAATGCGGGCGAGGTCTTCAAACAGGTATTCTGCCACCAAACCGGCATGCCAAGAGGTTCCGCACGCAACAATCAAGATGCGTTTGGCATTCATCCACTTTTCTTCATGGGTGTCGATTCCCGACATGCGAACCATGCCCTTCGTGAGGTTCATTCTTCCACGAAAACAATCGCGAACAGAGCGGGGCTGCTCGTAAATTTCCTTGAGCATGAAATAGTCATAACCCCCTTTTTCCAAGGCCTCGAGCTTCATTTCAAGCTCTTGAATATAGGGTGTCTTTTCTTGATTCTGAATGGTGACAATCTTCAAATCTGCATTGCGATTGATCATGGCCACTTCTTCATCTTCCAAATAAACCACGTTCTTGGTGTATTCAATGATGGGTGTAGCGTCAGATGCCACGAAGAAATCACCGTCGCCTCCAATACCGATCACCAATGGCGAGCTTTTTTTGGCTACGATAAGCTGGTCGGGATTGGTTTTGTCCATCACCACAATGGCGTAGGCACCCACCACTTCGTTCAAGGCAATGCGAACGGCTTCGAAGAGGTTCACTTTTGCATTGTTTCGAATGTCTTCAATTAGGTGAGTGAGAACTTCTGTATCAGTATCGCTATGGAATACGTGTCCACGCTTGGTGAGCTCTTCCTTCAGAGGAGCATAGTTTTCGATGATCCCGTTGTGAATCATGGCCAAACTCCCATCTCCACTCATGTGCGGGTGAGCATTCACATCGTTTGGGGGTCCATGAGTTGCCCATCGGGTATGACCAATTCCCACGTTTCCTGCTGTACTTTGTTCGGCAACGTGCTCTTCTAAATCACTTACTTTTCCTTTGCACTTATAAAGGTGAATGTCGTTTTGGTGCAGCAGAGCCACTCCCGCGCTGTCATAGCCGCGGTATTCCAGTCGCTTTAAGCCTTTGATTAATATAGGATAAGCGTCTTGCTCTCCAATATATCCTACAATTCCACACATATCTTTTTTCGCTTTTCAATGGCCCTAAGACCGTAACGAAGTTAAAGATATTTTCGGCTATTCGGAGTATGTAAGGATTAAACGTATGCCATTTTCGAGTTCGGGTCCGTTCAGCTCAACACGATTGACACTCACACTGGCATTGTTGGATACTAGGAACAAGACGTTTTGATCCTGTTCTCCAGTAAGCAGGCGCTGTATGAAGCGGCTGATATTGAATACGTAAGCTTCTCTAGAGCTGTTGTAAGTTCCTCCAATGTTCACTCCATTGCCCAATTGATCTGGTAGCGCTACGGCTTCACCTTCGTTGTTTTCTGAGAGAACAAAAAGTTGGCTTTGAATGGGGTACCTGAAGTTATTGGGGTTATTCACAGGCACTACAAGTTCAGCCCGATTAATGGCAAAACTTCCCAGTTCGTTGAAATCGTAAATGTTGGGGAGATCAATGCGGGTTTTGACACTTGATCCACCTTGCACAAATGCGCTGAAAGAGCCATCGATGCTTTCCAAGTCATTCAATCCCGCAAGGTTGTTTTGATAGTCGTGTTCTAAAAGGGTGGTTCGCGCACACTGGGTGTTGATGTTGAAGTCGTAACGAAGGTCTTCAGCATCGTCGTTGTGATAGAAGAGTCGCACGCGACTATTTCCAGAGAGAAGGTCCACAGGAACAACACTTCCGTCTTCACTCAAGGAGCTGATTTTTAACCCTTTGAATATTTCAACAAAGGTTTCATTGTCCAAATAAGCTTCTGGCGGCAAGTTCATCATCCGGTTTCCGAATTCTTCTGAAAGACGTAAACGCAGGTGCGGGGGAAGAGAGTCGCCATCGGCCAAGTAAACCAAGTCTTCCACATTGAACTCCTGAATGGCACTTCCAGCGGAAGTGAGTTCTTCTTCGAAGGTTGCAAAGGATCGGTTGGAGTAATAGGTGGAATCCAGATAAAAATCTTCGCTAATCTCTTTCACGCTGAAACGCTGTGGGGCTAATTTTCCATAGAAGATGTCGGCATAGATCAAGGTGAGTACTGCGCTATCGAGCACCGCATTGGTACCGAAGTCCACATCGGCGGCACTGAGGCGAATCTGGGTGTGAATGCTTGCTTTGGTTTGTCCAATTTTAGGATCGATGTAATTGCCTATCAAGCCGAGGGAGAGTTCGTCCGTTCGCAAGCTATCTTCCTTCACCACGCTCACATTCAGACTTAGTGTATCGGTTTGGAAGAGGTTCAGAAGCTCATCTTCGGGTTGAATTGCGGCTCCAATGCTGTCTTCTGGCTTTTTACAAGCGCTGAAGATGACGAGAAATAGGAGCAAAAACATGGCGGTCACTGAGGACCGCCCATGCAAGAAATCTTTTCGTTGAATCATAGGTTTATTCTTCAACGAGGGCCGACTTTCCCTCGAGGATCGCATCATAAAAGTTAGAAATATCACCAACCAGTGCATCTTCACCCGAGAAGGGGAGGAATGATTTGTTGGCATCATTTACTGCGCTAACGATGTTGTCGTGTCCTTCAGGAGCACTCATAATCACACCATCTGCGTGTTGAGCGGCAATCATGTTCAAGTTTTCGAAGGTCGGTTCCTCGATGGCTTTCAAGTGAGACGCATCAATACCGTCCATAGTTACTTTTTTAGCCAACTCGGGGTTCAAACTTCCTTCAAAACCTTCGTTGTAAACACTATAGATCACTTTAGTGTCTGCAAAGTGGTCGTCGTTCTTGTAGTATTCTTTAACGTACAAAGGCATGAGTGCTGACATCCAGCCGTGGCAGTGAATGATGTCTGGAGTCCAACCCAATTTTTTAACGGTTTCAAGTACGCCACGAATAAAGAAAATGGATCGCTCATCATTGTCAGCATGCAAAGCACCTGTTTCATCGTGAAGTACCGATTTACGCTTGAAATATTCTTCGTTATCAATGAAGTACACCTGCATTCTTGCAGAAGGAATGGAAGCTACTTTAATAATGAGGGGATGATCGGTGTCGTTGATGATGAGGTTCATACCCGAAAGGCGAATTACTTCGTGAAGCTGGTGTCTTCGCTCGTTAATTTTACCGTAGCGGGGCATGAATACTCGAATCTCTTTTCCTTTTTCATGAATGCCTTGAGGTAGAAATCTACTCGTTTTAGAAATACCTGTTTCAGGTAAGAAGGGGATAATCTCTTGAGATACGTGTAGAACTTTGGCTTTATTCATGGGGATATCATTTTATCAGGAAATACGTGCAAAAATACGACAAAATCCTTGATATTTCAAATCTACTTCATAGCTTTGGCGGGTTTTGCCTATTGTAAATGAGCCTATGAGAACAATCACTACCAATGCACAATTAGAGCAGTTATATGCTGACTTTCAAACGACTAATGCTCAAATTGGCTTTGTCCCCACCATGGGCGCTTTGCACGATGGACACCTCTCACTTTTGCGCCGTGCAAAGGCAGAAAACGACCTTGTAGTGGTGAGTATTTTCGTGAATCCCACCCAATTTAACGACCCAAAAGACCTTGAAAAGTACCCGAGAACGCTGGAGTTGGATGCCCAAGTATTATCAGCAGCAGGTTGCGATGTTTTGTATGCACCTAATGTGGAGGAGGTTTATGGAGGGGCCATGGAAAAGCAGCGTGTTGATTATGGCGCACTCACTGCAATTCTAGAAGGGGCAAAACGTCCCGGACACTACGACGGTGTAGTGCAAGTGGTTCGCCGTTTATTTGAGATTGTGCGACCACACCGAGGGTATTTTGGAAAAAAAGACTTCCAACAGGTCGCCATCATTCGCGAAATGGTTCGCAGAGAGAACATACCTGTGGAAATCGTTCCTTGTGAACTCATTCGAGATGAAAGCGGTTTGGCCATGAGTTCAAGAAATGTGCTCCTGAGTGCCGAGAGCAAACAAAATGCACTCGCCTTGGTCAATACCCTTCGGGAAATGAAAAAACGCTTTCCCGATACAGCACCGGCAGACTTGCAAGAGTGGGGACGAACGCAGCTGGAACAAAATCCAGAAGTTGAACTTGAATATTTGGAGGTCTTGGATGGGATCGACTTTGAGCACAGTTCAAGGTGGAAAGAGTATCAATCTCCAATGGCTTTAGTGGCGGCTTTTGTTGGTGGTGTGAGGCTCATCGACAACATGGAGTTTAATGTGGAAGAAGCCGTGTAGAACTATCTTAAAACCGCTATCTTTGTATCATAATTCAATCCTATGTTATTTATACAAAACATCGGCGTTTGGCCAATGATTCTGATCATTCTTGTGATTGTCTTGCTCTTCGGAGGGAAAAAAATTCCTGAAATGATGAAGGGCCTCGGGCAAGGTATGAAGGAGTTCAAAGACGCAACCAAAGGCGAAGACGAGCAAGAAAAGGATAAATAAATCGACCGTTTTTGGCGTTGTTCATTCATGAGAATCCCTCTACTACTCCTTTTTTCTGTGCTCCTGGGTTCATCGTGCTTGCAAGCGCAAGAACGTACTTCGATTGATAGTACCGACCTCTATCTGAATGAAATTGACCGCTTGCTCATGGAGTCGGCGGCCAATTTGAACTGCGTTTCCAAAGATTCGTGCTTCCTCAATGTTTACGAATACGATTGGGACGAGGTGCCAAAAGTAGATTCACTCACGCTGGTGCACCGTTTGAATGCCATCGATTTGGAGTCTCCCATCGACTTGGCTTATCGACCCGAGATAGAATCCTACGTTCATTTCTACACGGAAAAGCGAAGAAAGCAAATGAGCCGAATGCTCGATTTGTCGGAATTCTACTTTCCCATGTTCGAGGAACACCTCGCCAAATACAATCTCCCGCTCGAATTAAAATACTTGGCAGTGGTAGAGTCTGCACTCAACCCACATGCTCGCTCTCGTGTTGGAGCTACCGGACTCTGGCAGTTCATGTATGCTACGGGCAAAGCCTATGGTCTCGAGGTCAATTCTTATTATGACGAGCGAACGGATCCCCTTTTGGCTACCGATGCTGCATGTCGGTATTTGAAAAAACTCCACAGTTTATATGATGACTGGCTCCTTGCGCTTGCAGCTTACAACGCGGGTCCGGGTAACGTGAACAAGGCCATTCGTAGAAGCGGAGGAAAAACCACGTATTGGGGCATTCGTCCATATTTACCTAGAGAAACGCGCGGTTATGTACCGGCATTTATTGCGGTGAATTATACCATGACTTACGCTACCGAGCACAATCTTTATCCTGATGGGATGTCCATTTCCCTTTTTGAGAGTGATACGGTGCTCGTCAAAAACAAATTGCGTTTCGATCAAATTGCAGCTTACACCAATATGACTGAGGACGACTTGGTGTGGTTGAACCCCTTGTACACCAAAAAGGTGATCCCAGGAAATCAAGGTGCAATGGTTCTGCGTTTGTTTCGAGAAGAGTGCAAAAATTACATCGCTTTTGAAGACAGCATGTTGAACTACAAGCCAGAGCTCAGCGAGCAGTATGCTGAAGAAAGTGCAAGCGCTCTGGGGGACAGGTCCTACTACACAGTGAGAAGTGGAGATGTCCTCGGCGTCATTGCCCAACGTCACGGGGTTCGTGTGAGCGATTTGCGCGCATGGAACAACCTCCGTGGAAACATGATTCGCCCGGGTCAAAAATTGGTGCTTTACGGTGCTAAAAATAAGCCCAAAGAGTCGCCAAAAAAACCAAAAACAAGTGAAAGCCAAATCTCGGGTGATTACATTTATCACACGGTCAGGAAAGGAGACACCCTTTGGGACATCGCGCAGTTGTATCCTGGCGTTTCTTCTTCCGACATTGAACGACTCAACCCCGGTGTGAACAGCAGGAATTTGAAATTGGGTCAAAAAATAAGAATTCAAAAAGCTCAGCCATGAAAAAGCCCATTCTATTGCTCTTTTCCTTAGTCATTCTAATTACTTCATGCAACGAAAGGGGGGATAGTAAAGCCTATTTACCCGGGTTTGTTGGAGCATCTGGAGAGATTGTGGTGGTGATGAGCAAGGCAGATTTTGACGGAAGAGCCGGTGATGCCTTGAGGGATGTCTTCTATAAATCCTATCCCGTTTTGCCCCAAGCGGAAACTAAGTTTGATCTCGTGCACGTTGATCCATCTGCATTTGATCGATTTTGGAAGCCTCATAGAAATGTGATTATTGCCGATCTTCAAGACCGAATAGACACGCAAGAACCAAGCTTAAAAATCATCCAAAATAAGTATGCCAGAGACCAAGTATATGTGGAGGTGAAGGGCTTGAATGTGGATGCCTTCATTGCTGCAGTGGAAGAGCAAAAAGACTTTATGCTGGCCGCTTTTCAACAAGCAGAGATCAACCGACTTGGTGCTTTGAACAAGCGCTATCAAAACGAGGCCATCGTACAAGAGTTGGCCCAAAAAGACGGCTTGTACATGGCCATTCCTAAGGATGCATATATCAAAAGCAGAAAAGACGATTTCCTTTGGATTGATCGTCAAATGACTCGAATGAAGGGCGGTAGAAACCACGATGTACAGCAGGGCTTCTTCGTTTACAAAACGCCCTATGTATCCAACACCCAGTTTTCTCAAGAATACTTGCTCAGCCGCAGAGATTCCATACTCAAAGCCAATGTTTCTGGAGCCATTCCGGGAAGTTTTATGACCACCGAATACCGCTACCACCCCAGTTATGAGGAAGTATCTTTCAACAAAGAGTTTGCTTCAGAGCTCCGCGGATTGTGGAAGATGGACGGAGAATTCATGGGCGGACCCTTTTACAGCATCTCCCTCTTGAACCCCAACACCAATGAGTTGGTCACCATCGACGGGTATGCCTACGCTCCATATTTCGACAAGCGCGAGTACATTCGGGAGGTTGAAGCGATTATTAAGACGATTCGCTTCGTAGGGCAAGATTCATGAAATTAATTCCTTCTGGCGACTTTTGATGAATTCAGAATTGGGCCTTCTTATAACTTCTGCAATAGGAAGAATATCGAACAAGGATTAACGAATGTTGATTCTAGAAGGATTTTAATGATCAAGCCCAATTAAAACTTCTGCAATCGTTAATCGGTGTTCCTTGTTCTTAAATCGAATGGAATATCGAACAAGGATTAACGAATGTCGATTTTCGAAGTTTCTGAAATCATTCCTAAAAAACAGAGTTATTGAGCCCTTTGCGTCAGCAATCTAAACCCCACCGCGAAGCGGCTAAACAGTTGCGCAAGCAACCTCAACCGGGCGCAGCCCTGAACCTTTTCAATCAAAAGGAATATCGAACAAGGATTAACGAATATCGATTTTAGAAGTTTTCGAAATCAGAGCTTATTCAACCTTTAGCGTCAGCACTCTAAACCCCACCGCGAAGCGACTAAACAGTTGCGCCGGCAACCTCAACCGGGCGCAGCCCTCAACCTTTTCAATCAAAGGGAATATCGAACAAGGATTAACGAATATCGATTTTAGAAGTTTTCGAAATTAGAGTTTATTCAACCTTTAGCGTCAGCAATCTAAACCCCACCGCGAAGCGACTAAACAGTTGCGCCGGCAACCTCAACCGGGCGCAGCCCTCAACCTCTTCAATCAAAGGAAATATCGATGTTCCTTGTTCTGAAATCAATAAGTTCAATCAGATCACCTCAAACTTTTGCGTTTTTCTCGTCTTATCTTGAATGATTTGCAAAAAGTACGTTCCTTTTGCCAGGC
>CAZYPV010000051.1:0-23590 GCA_964649515.1 uncultured Comamonadaceae bacterium
TACTCAATGAGCTCAATGTTGACCACAAAATTTCGTGAAACACGTATGAAACGCGGATCTCGGAGTCGGGCAACAAGGTCTTTCATGCTGACTTTAACATTGTATTTCCGATCGCCCACTTTGATCGAACAATACTTCCCTTCCACTTCAATGTAGCGGATTTTATCGATGTCAATACGCTTCAATTTGTTCCCAATCTTGGTGTACAATTGAAATTCACTCGTGTGCATCTTCTTGCGTACCAATCCATTTAGGCCATTGATGGCTTCTTCAATGATGTTGGCGATTTCCTCGATGCTCGCATTGCTTGGCGTAGGAATGGATAAATCGAATGAACTCATCTGGGTGATCAAAGAGACGGGAGTTTTTCCCAAGATCACCAAAGGCAATCCATTGGCCAACTTCACTCGGTGCACGAGGTCGATGGCTTCCAGACTCACTTCATCCCTTGCATCAAAAAGGATAAAATTGGCCGGCTCCTCCAGCATGGATGTGAGACCAACCAACGGATCGATCGTCACGCGGGTCGTCATCAATTCTAAACGCTCTCGCAACGAATCTACGGCTTGAATCACTGGTGACTCACTGGCAACAACTAATACTCTGATTGGATTTACCATGATTGTGTTTCCTTTAAGAACAGAAACACACCACCTTTGTTCGAAAAATCGAATATAATTTTCAGGAGATTTTTAACATCAAATCGTTGAAAATCAAAATATTACTCCCAAACCAATGCATGACTTGCATCAAAGCTGGAATGGGCTGCAATAAAATCGGAATGAATTTATTGTTTTACGCTGGCATTATAGTGCACCAAAGCTTCATCCATCAAGGCGTTGAGGTCGCTTACACGGGTTTCATGAGATGGATGTGTACTGAGAAATTCTGGGGGTTGTTGACCACCACCAGCGCTCATTCTTTCCCAGAATTTGGGAGCTTCGCGCGGATCGTATCCCGCCATGGACGAAAAAATCAAGCCCATGTGATCGGCCTCTGATTCATGTTCTCGGGAGAATTTCAATGCTCCAAGTCCGGTTCCCATGCCATAAGCGTTGGCGAACATCTCTTGGGTTTCTGCCGGACGATCGCTGAGCATTACTGCCAATGCTACTCCTCCTGCTTGAATGGCCAGTTGTTGACTCATTCGCTCATTTCCGTGTCGGGCCACCGCATGTGCGATTTCATGCCCCATCACCACCGCTAAACCAGCCTCATCTTGAGCCACATCGAGGATTCCAGTGTACACCACTACCTTTCCTCCAGGCATGCACCACGCGTTCACCGTGGGATCGTCCACCAAATTGTATTCCCAAACAAAGCCCTCAATCCATTTGGACTGACCGTTTTCTGCCAGGTACTTTTCACACGCTTTTTGAATGTTGTTTCCCAAACGTTTCACCATTTGCGCACGTGGATCACTGTCTGGAACCACCTGAGATTGGTTCATGAATGCGTCGTATTGGGTGATCGACATACCAATCATTTGAGATTCGGGGAGGAGTTTTACCGCTCTTCTTCCAGAAATTGGAATTTTGGCGCAGGCAATCATGCTTGCCACTAGGAGCAACAAGGCGAGTACTTTGGTCGTTTTCATCTATTGTATTTCAGCAGTTATTCCACGGTCAAGCATCGCCGTGCACATGGGTTCGAGTTTGGAGTACTCTCCCGATTGCACGTCGCACTTTCCTTTAAAGTGGATGATTAAGGTGCATTGTTCTGCTTGCAGGGGTTCGTGTCCGCAAACCGAAATGAGCGCATTGATCACATCATCGAAAGTATTCACATCATCGTTAAAGATGACCAATTTGAATTCCTCCACCGATTCTACCAGTACATCAACCTCTGTTTCCTCTTGAGTTCCTGTATTTAACCAATTTACCATAATTCAATTCCTTGTTACAAAGTTAATGAATGATCTCTAGTTTTTTTGGTCAAAGCTATTTTTCCGCGATGTATCTTTACTTTTTAAACCGATAGATACAAAACGACACAGATGCTTAGCGCTTTCGCACATCACATTGGCAGCAGGTTACCCATAGGCGACATTGCTGCCCAAACCAAGGCAACCGTTGTAGAAGAAGACAAAACCGAAATCCTCTTCAAAATCGACGATGGATATGCTTTTCTCTTCGATTTCGGGGTGGTTAGTTTTTATGGTGTTTCCGACGAAGCTGCGCAGCGTTTTTTGGGAGATGTTCGCCACAGCATGAACTTGGAAACCATCGCCGATACTTTCGAACATTACGAAGTGGAGTTGGACGAATCGAAGGAAGACCTAGTAACCTTCAACAAAATCCGCATCGCCTCCGCCCCACTACCCGTCATCAAAATCATCCTCTTCAACCTCGCTCAAAGTGCTGCTATTGCTTATTATCAGGGTTTGAGCGACGACCTCCTTTCCAGCACCAAAGAGCACACGGCCCACATGGCGAGAACGGGGAAAATTTCATTGAAGAACAAGCGATTGATGAAATACATTGGTACCACCTTGAACATTAAAAACACCATTCTAGAGAACCTATACATCTTTCATAGTCCAAGAAGCGTGTGGAACGATGTGCGGTTGAACCAACTGGACGCCGATTTGAACCGGGAGTTGGACATCCAGCTTCGCTACCGAGCAGTGGAAGAAAACCTGAACATCGTTAAAGACAACCTTGAAGTTTTCAACGATTTCAACCAACATGCGCGTTCCACGCTATTGGAATGGATCATCATCATTTTAATTCTTATTGAGGTGATGGACCTCTTCATTCATAAACTTTTGACCAATTAAGCATGCCAATTTATCCTGATTTTATCATCGGTAGTATGCGCTTGGGGACTTGGGGGAAGGACCTCAGCACGAAAGACCTCAAACGCTTTGTAGATCGCTCCCTCGAACTTGGATTGAATCATTTTGATCATGCTGACATCTACGGGGGCTACACCACCGAGGCGTGGTTTGGAGATTTGATCAAGTCTGACTCCCAATACAAGAAGGAAATCCAAATCACCACCAAATGCGGGATCGGTTACTTGGCTGATGAGCACCCGGAACACTATGTGAAGCACTACAACCTTAGCAAGGAGCACATCATCCGTTCGGCGGAGCGCTCACTGAAAAACCTCGGGGTGGAGCAAATTCACTCCTTTTTGTTGCATCGTCCTGATTTTCTTCTCGACCCCAATGCCGTGGCCGAAGCCTTTCAAGACCTTGTGAGTTCAGGAAAAGTGAAACACGTAGGTTTATCCAACTTCAGCTATGAACAAAGCGTGCTTTTGCATCAACTTCATTCATTGGATGTGCTTCAGCTCGAAATCTCAGCCATGAATTCAAACTTGTTCAATACCGCCATTCCCAGCTTTTGTCAAGTAGAAAACATCGCCCTCACTTCTTGGAGTCCGCTCGGTGGTGGAGAAATCTTTTCTCCCCGACCTAATGAGCAGTGTCAGCGCATCCTCAAAGTCCTCCAATCGCTTCAAGAAAAATATCATTCTGACATCGATAACCTTCTCCTCGCATGGTTAAGAACGCATCCCGTTCAAATCACCCCCATCACCGGAACCGCTAAAATTGAACGAATTGAAGCATACATGAAACGAGGAAAATTTCAACTTGATCGACAAGATTGGTACCTCGTTCTTCAAGCCGCCCGTGGAGAAAAAGTGGCGTAAAACAACGTTTTTTGAGCTAGTACAATCTTCGAAAGCTAGAAATCCATATTGATGAAGCACTACTCAATAAGGGAATCCCTTATTATTCGCACCTGTTTATAAATCAGTTCACTAAGCGTTGAAGGAAAGCAATTTTTATCTACCTTAAGCCATGGTAATGCGTTCAACTCTTGGATGCTTACTAACCTTAACCCTTACTGTACTATGAAACGAAGCCTGTTTTTAATGGGGCTGTTGTTGCACGCGAGTATTTTTGCTCAAAATTTTGTCAATGTTGCTTCACAACAGGGATTAAATGTCGTCAACAGCGCCTCCGTATTGGGCTCTGGAATGAGCTTCTACGATTATAATGATGATGGTTGGCCCGACTTAAGTTATTGTCAAAACGGCGTTGGTGTTGTTCGCTATTTGAACAACGAAGGTAGTTTTGAAAGTGATGGCGTGATTTCCCTTCCCATGAGCGACCCAAAATCCGTTTGCTATGCGGATTACGACAACGATGGGGATGCCGACATGCTCATCACCCGAAGAAATCACTCCCCCATGCTTCTGAGAAACGATTGTGATTGTTTCGTTGATGTAAGCGCTGAAGCCGGAATGCCCATGGGGATGAACCCAGCTAGCTATGGCGCTTGTTGGGGAGATTTTGATAAGGATGGTTTCCTCGATTGTTACATCGCCAACTACAATTGGAATTCGGGGCCTCACAACTGGCTCATGCACAACAATGGTGACGGTACCTTTAGCGAATGCGCCGTGCAACGCGGAGTGGATAACGGACAAAAACCCAGTTTTCAAGCTGTGTTTACCGACATCAATCGGGATACTTGGCCCGACCTCTTTTTGATCAATGACAAAGAACCTACCAATGTGCTCTACATCAACAATGGAGACGGAACCTTTAGCGACGTAAGTGCTGAGCGCAACCTCGATTTCGAAATGGACGCCATGAGCAATTCCATTACCGACTTTGATCGGGATGGGGATTTGGATATTTATGTGACCAACGACCAACTTGGAAATGTGCTCCATCGGAATGATGACGGCTGGTTTGCTGATGTTACCGAAGAACACGGATTGGAAGTGGGTGCTTTGTGCTGGGGAGCGGCTTGGATGGATTACGACAACAACGGATATGACGATCTGTATGTTCTCACTACCTACATTCTTAACAACAATCAGAACTACTTCTTTAAAAATGGCGGACCGAGTGGTTTCGCGCCGGATAATCCATTTCCTGGAAACCAAAATCAGTTCCCCGGCTACGCTCCTGTTTGTGCCGATTTTAATCGCGATGGTTTTGTAGATATTGCCTGCAACAACATGGCGCCGGCCAATACCATCCTCTGGCGAAACCAAGCTACAAGCAACAATTCTTCGTGCACAGTGCATTTGAACGGAGTTGTTTCCAATGCCGATGCCGTGGGGACTTGGCTCAGTGCTCATGTGGGAAACAATGTTTACGATTTCTATACCTCTAGTGGTGGAAATTATCTCGGACAAAACAGCCAAGATGTCCTCATTCCCCTTCCTCAAGGGGTCGGCTTAGACAGTCTTGTGGTGTTGTGGCCTAGCGGACACGAAGATCGTTTTTACAACATCGCCCCTTTGAGTTACAATTCCATAACGGAGGGATCCACATTCCAAGCGGCTTTGCAATTTGAAGAAAGCCAAGCTTGCTTTGGTGACAGCATTTTTGTGGAAGTGATTGGAGAAGGAAACGCACTTTGGAACGATGGCTTTGAAGGAAACTCACGTTACATTCATTCTTCGGGAATCTTCAGTGCAAGCCTCACCAATGAATTTGGATTAAGCGCCGCAACCAATGAATACGCCTTCGTCATCCACCCCGAAATCCAGGCCGAAATTGCTTACCAAAACCCGAGTTGTGCAGACAGCAATGACGGGCAAGCCAACATCGAAAGCGCATCGGAAAACGTTGAACAAGTACTTTGGTCTAACGGAGATAACAATCTATACACCAATAATCTAAGCGAAGGAGAACATTACCTTGACTTGACGGATGTATTCGCTTGTAGTCAACGCTACTATTTTGAATTGGAGTCGCCAGATAGCCTTTCCTTTACCCACCTTTCCACCCCAGTGAGTTGCTTCGGAGATAGTGATGGTAGCCTTTTCATTCAGCCAAGCGGGGGAACGGGAAACTTGGAAATACTCACTTTTGATGTGGATTTTTCAGCATTGCCCGCAGGAAATTATCCCTTCGTGATTATGGATGAAAATGCTTGTGTGCTGATTGATACCTTGAGTGTTGACGGACCAAGCCCGATTGAAAGCAATGTCATTTCTATACATCCTACCGAAGACAGCTTGGGAAGCATCGATCTCGCACTAAGTGGTGGAACTCCTCCTTACGAAGTCTATTGGTCCAACGGAGCCACAGGTGAACAAATTGACGACCTGGGTCCGGGATTGATCTCCGCTACTGTCTTTGATGACGCCGGTTGTTCTTTTGCTGAAAGTTTTTTGTTGGAGTTGATTGTTGGGATAGCAGAAGAAAACCGAAATCAAGTGTTGCTCTACCCCAACCCTACAAGCCATCGCATCAACCTACCTAAAACACTGAACAGCAGCAACTACAAGATCTATAATGCTCTCGGTCAGCTCGTCGCCCAAGGCCACCTCATGCCCCAGAAAAGCAGCATTGACGTTCAAGATTTGAAAGAAGGAAGCTATATGCTTTACCTTTACGGTGAAACACTGCAAGGATTTCGTTTTCTTGTGGACCGTTAACGATTTCGCATGAAAAAAATCAAACGTTGGGGCATTGCATTGCTCTTCATCGCTGTTCTTTTGATCTCGGGCATCTACGCCTATTGGAATTCCTTCACCCCGAACTACGAGGGTGAGCAACACTTACCGGGCTTGAAGGATGAAGTTGGGGTGCAATTTGACGATTTTGGTATCCCTCACATCAAAGCCAACAACGCAGCAGACGCCTATCGAAGCTTGGGATACATTGCGGCAAGTGAACGTGCGTTTCAAATGGATTTGATGCGAAGAGTAGCCAATGGTCGGCTCTGTGAAATCTTTGGTTCAGCAGCACTGGAAGCCGATCTTCTCTTTGCTACCGTTGGCATTCAAGAAGCTGCAAGATCCTCCGAAGAACAATTCTTAAAAAACGCTCCCAAAGAAGTTCAAACAGAAGTGATGGCTTATTTGGAGGGAGTGAACGCCTTTTTGAATGAAGGGAAACCGGCATTTGAATTCACCTTACTGGGCTACGAACCCGATACATTTCGCATTGCAGACATGTACTCCATTGCGGGGTATATGGCTTGGGGATTGGGTATGGCGCAGAAAACTGATCCTTTGGTGAGCAATCTTCGCGACCAATACGGTGAGGATTGGATCAAACAACTCTTTCTTCATCCAGAAGCTACCGACCATCACATTCCCTCCTTCCCTATGGATCAAGCTTCCGATTCTTTGTTGGGTTTCATGGATGTGATCGACCTCTTTCCTGTTGGGGCTTTCGAAGGTTCGAATGCTTGGGCACTGAACAGCGATCGAACCACTACAGGAAATGCCTTATTGTGCAACGACACCCACATTGGGTATGGTATTCCGCAAGTTTGGTATGAAGCTCATTTGTCTTTTCCCGGAATGGAGTTTTATGGCAACTTTTTGCCTGGAATCCCCTATGCGTTGGTGGGCCACAATGATTTCTGCGGATGGGGCTTAACCATGTTCGAGAATGACGATATGGAATTCTATGCCGAAACATTCAGCGACGAACAGCACTACCTGCACGACAGCACCAAGTATGCTGCACGATTGCGGGAGCGAACGGTGCGAATAAAAGACGGAAACGACACCACATTCACCATCACAGAAACCCACCATGGTCCGCTCGTCCAAGATGTTTTCCCTCTTTTAAATCAACGAGAAAACATCTCCATGCGCTGGGATTATTTGAAAGGCGACAATCAGTTGTTTTCAGCATTTCGATCCATGAATCGCGCTCAAAGCATGCTGGAATTTGAAACCGCCGTGAGTAAGATTCATGGTCCTGGACTGAACATCGTGTATGCCGACAAGGAAGACAACATCGCTTGGTGGGCTTGTGCCCGACTATTGGAATGGAACGATGGTGTTGAAACCAAGGCGCTTCTTGACGGACGCTACTCGTCTAATGAACCCATCAACGCTCTTCCTTTCAACCTCAATCCCCAGCAAATCAATCCACCAAGCGGGGTGGTTTACTCGGCCAATAGTCAGCCCATGATGACCAACGGAGAGCTCTACCCCGGGTATTACGTTCCTGAAACCCGAGCCGAACGACTCAAAACACGCTTTGGAGAGCAAAAACGCTGGGATACCGAGGGAATGAAAACCTTGCTTTATGATTGTCACAATGTAAGCGACCGACAAGCCGCCAAGCAATTTGAAACCCTCTTGCGTAAATCGGACATCGATTACAGCACCCTTGAACAATTGGGAATGAAATACCTCGCGAATTTGGGCGACTATAACCGCGATGAAATTTCTGTAAGCATTTATACCCACCTTCTATATAGCCTTGTGGACACCGTATTTTCTGAAAAAATGAGTTCAGAAGAATTCCAAGCCTTAATCAAAAGTCATTGGTTCAAGCGCGCATTGCCCGAATTGATCAAAGAAAGCGATCATCCTATTTGGGACCTCAAATCGAGTCCGGAAAAGGAAAGCCTGGAAGATCTGTTGCCCGGGGTTTACCGACAATGCTTGAACGAACTCGTCTTGAAGCACAGCAAGAATTTGGACAAGTGGACATGGGGAGACCTTCACACCTTGGAATTTGAGCACCCCTTATCCAAAGGAGGAGCGCTATTTAAAAGCTTATACAACATCGGCCCTTTCCCCTCACCCGGGAGCAACGAAACCCTCATGCAGTCGGGCTTTGTGGGGAATACGGACATGGAATATCGAGCCCATTTTGGAGCTCAAATGCGCATTATTCTCGACTGTAATGACTTGAGCAAAGGAGAGAGCATAACGCCTACTGGACAATCTGGACACCGCTGGTCGCCCCACTACAAAGACCAAGTTGAAATGTACATGAATGCACAATGGCGACCCATGCACATGAATTTCGACTTTGAATCCAAGCTTTACGGGGAAATGCGTTTTCTCCCTTGATGGAAATGATGTAAGCTTGTGTTATGCGCTTCTTGCTTTTTTGTGTGTGTTTTTTCGGGTTGATGAAAGCCCAGTCGCAAGACATCCTCCTGAGCGGAGAACCGGCGGCTTGTGAAGGAGATACGCTCTTTGCAAACGCGCTCAATGATGGGTTCTTTTTCTGGAATACAGGAGCGAAATCCCCTGAAATTGCCATCACAACAAGTGGAAATTACTACTACACCTATGAGGATTCGCTAGGCATCTTGAACTCGGACACCTTAGAGATTGTCTTCCATCCCAACCCGCTCCCCGTGAGCAACCCCAATCCTGTATCTTGTTTTGGTGCGGAAGATGGAAACATCGAAGTGTTCAACACGGCGGGGGTTCCCATGGCCAGCGTGCTTTGGAGCAATGGAGATGTTGGACAAATCATCTTTGGCTTGGCCACGGGCACGTATGAATACACCGTAATTGACGCCAATGGTTGCCAAAGTTCCGGTAGCGATAATGTTGTGGGTCCGGAAGAAATCCTCCTCAACATTGACCTCATTGAGCAAGAAGAAGGCATATTGGTGAGCGCAAGTGCCACAGGAGGTTCAGCCCCGTATGAATTCTTTTGGAACGGCCAAGCGGGCGAGGCCAATCATTGGGCTGAAGCACTTCCGCTGCTTTTGAACGTGGTTGATCTGAACGATTGTTCTACAGATACCCTCATCACCCTCAACGGATTGGATCCGCATTCTTTGCAGACCAGCACCAGTGATGGCATCTATTATTTTGCTCAAGAAAACGAATTGCGTCTTCGTCCCTTTGCTCAAGCACCGAAGAAACTGGTGGTTTACACCCGTTCAGGAAAAGTGATTGGTATTTTCGAGGAACCGCATTTCCCCCTCAAACTTGATTTGAAATCGGGAACTTGGCCCCTTTGGCGAATGGAAGATTGAGCTAAATATCAATGGTTTGCAAGAAAATCCGACCAGAATTCACAAAACTGAAAGTTCCATTTCCTTGGAGAGCACCGTCTAGAATCAATTGAAAATCGGCAAGAAGGTGCTCGGGAACCTCAATTTCGATCTCATCATAATACCTAAAAACACCCTCTCCCAAATCTTCAAATGCACTTACTCCAGGCTCGGGAAGCCCTAAGTATGGATTGGCGTTCAAATACATCTTGAAAGTATCGTCTTCTCCTGCAGGTTCTTTGGAAATCACCTCAATCAGTCGGTATTCCCGATCCGAGGCATCCGCCATCACCTCTTTCAGCATCACGACCTCCACCAAAAGTTGATAATGAAAGCCCCATTCAAATTCGAAACCTTCGATGGAATCCATGGAACCCTGTGGAGTTCGAAACGACATCACCCGAAAAAAGGCATCGTTGCTCACCACCTTGTATGGAAAAATGCTGCACTCCAAGGTATGATTTCTTTGCGCTACAATTTGGGCTTGGGCCTTATCCACCGTCAAGCCAACAAAAAGGATGGAAAGTAGAGCAATTAAAGAAAGCGATCGTATCATGGTTCGATGTTTTTTTTGAGATGCAGGAAGGTAAGCATTCGTTGCGTGATTCGCGCATACATTCATCGTCAACTCACTTAAAGCTACTGCTCAATGCCGTCCAGGACCTGCAAATAAAGCAAGCCGAAAAATACCGCCAGGGCAAAACTCAACAGGGTTCCAATCAAAATGTATTCCGTGAGTTTACGGTCTTTGGCCCGAGTGAGATCGCTAAACCGAAATACCGATTTGGCTGCAATCAAAAAACCAATTGCCTGCCATTCACCAAGAACAATGAAGGTAAAGGCAAACAAACGCTCCAAGATCCCGATGTACATCCCCGCATTGGGCAGCGAAAGGGGTGCAGCATCTTGATCGGAGGCGGTCTCCACATTCCAAGAACTCATCAAAACACGGATAATCACCGAAGAAACAGCGCTCACCGCAAGTAAAGCCGAGAGTAAAAGCCAATCTTTTGTGTCCAGTCCTAAGTTGTCAAAATTGAGGAAGGGCTGAATGCTGTACGACACGAGAACAATCACCGAAAGGTGCGCTATCTGATCGAGAAAGAACAAAGGCTTTTCTTCCATTTTCCCCTTCAAATACAACTTGCCCAAATCAATGAAGTAATGACTCACCAAGACGATCAGCATCGATCGCCAATATTGGAAATCACCTTGAAACACCAGTACAAGCGCCAGAAAGTGAACAAAAATATGGGCGTAGAGGAATTTTGATTTGAACTTCTTCTCCTCTTTTGACCTTACCCATTTGGCAGGTTGGAAGACAAAATCACCCAGAAAGTGAGCCACTAAAAACTGAAGCAGTAGCGTCATAGCTCAGGATTGAATTGTTTTTGAAAAACCGCATTCAAGCTCAATAATTCGTCGAAAGCGCCTCTTTTCAGTGCCTCGCTGATGCTGCTTTGCGACTTATGAAGTAAAGCCCCCAATTCAATTTGTGCCAACTTGGGATGCTCAAGGGCCGTTCGAACCGTGGTAGCTACTGTTTTACTCCACTGGTCTGCCGTTCGCAAATACAGCTCCAAGATCAAGTTCAGAAGATCGTCGCGTTCCTGGTTTCCCGTTGCGAACACCAAATTCTGCTTGGTGGTGAGCTCGAACGCTTCTCCCGAGTGAAGATAAGCGCTTCCGTTGGACTCCGTAATCTGCTCTGCTGCGTAGCTCTCTTCCCCCATTCCAATGCCCATGCGCAGATCCAAAAGCGGGTGTTGTTTTATGGTCGCCTTCAAGTGCATGGCGCACAAAAGCACCTTCTCTGTGCTGGTTTTGAGCTGGAAACTATCGCCCCGAAACAATTCCCACTCCTTGGGACTGCTGCCGTATTGGTGGAGTACCGATTTCAAATCGGACATCCAAACATGGGGTGAAGACTGACGGGAATTGATGATATCTCCCGTAATTACTGCAATCATGATCTTGTTTTATTCAAATATATCGGATTTTTAACCGATAACCAAGAATATCGTCGAATTAACCGATATGATAGAATATCGTAGAATTAGCCGATATCAAAAAAAATCGTTCCCAGGTCCGATAAGCATCCCCAACCCTCAGGAAACGAATCCATCATTGGACCTTTAGAGCATCACTCATTTTTGGGTGAACGCGACTTCATGAGCAAAGCTATTCTGGCGATCCTTTCACGATGCGTTCGCTGAAGAAGCACCGGATATACATTAAAGAATAAATTGATGACGCTCAAATGCAGTGCCATGTAAAAACGACCAATCAACAACAAATACAAACTAAAAATGAAGAGAAAAACACCTGGTATGAGGTGACCAAATTCCGACTTCCTCGTTTCCCTTTCAAAGGAAGCTAATCCACTCAAGGTTCCATCAAAAAAGGTACGCTGTCTTGCTTTGTTTCGCCAAAACGTAAGGAGCAAAAAGGAGCGAAAAGTTGCTATCTTCATCGCTTGAGCTATTTTTTTAAGCCTAGCTGCTCGATGAATAACATAGTAAGCGTTGGGCAGCAGCCGTTCTAGCGGTAGAGCGAACACCAAAAACGCAAACACTCCGGTAATCAAAAGATTCAAAATAGCAGCATAAATCAACCCTATCCAAAAACCATGGCCCCACATCACCAAGTTCGTCATGAGCTCGTAGCTTCTCCAAGCCAAAAAGAGGGCAAAAAGTACTTGAAGAATTTTCTTGAGCATGGTTTCTTTTTCAATGAATCAGCTTTCACTCGCCGCTATCAAATCGGCAATCACGAATTTCTTCATCTGCATGAAGGCATACATCGTCTTCGGAGCCTTTTCTGGGTCGCTCATCAAGGTCCCCAGCACACTGGGCACAATTTGCCATGAAACCCCAAATTTATCTTTCAACCACCCGCACTTCCCCTCTTCACCTTCTTCGGTGAGTGCATTCCAATAACGATCGATTTCCTCCTGATTTTGACAAGAAACCACAATCGACATCGCTTCGGTAAAACGGTATTCTGGTCCGCCATTCATATTCATGTAGCGCATGCCGTCCAACTCGTACACCGCTACCATGGGAGTTTTGTTGAGTATTTTTGAATTGGGGAAAATGCTGCAATAGAAATCAGCGGCCTCATGGGCTTGACCATCAAACCACAAACAGGGGTAAATGCTATTCATTTTGATCGTTTTGCGGAAGATAGGAATTTTGAGTTGGAGCACATTCCACTCCCTAATGAACATCAACTACCCAACAAAAGCTCAGAGATCTACTTTCAATTCTCTACACCAAAATCAGCGTTGAGGAAGGTGTAGGAAACCCATTCTAAATCAGGCCTTTGTGCGATGTCGTTCAAGGTGAGTTGCGGACCCGGGAACAGTGGTCTGACCTGAAATTCTTCCCTCACTTTCACAATTTGAAAAGCCCGTTTTCTTTTGATGATTGAACCCAAGCGGAATTGGACGATGTCTTCAGCAAAAAGCAAGCGATTGTTTTTATCGCGGAGTCCCGTAGCATCATCCACCAGAAAAAGTCCCTTCTTCATCTGAGCGCTCAATTGCTCATCGCCCCTCCACCAGAAACCATCCTTGGAAAAGAAAATCTGATCTCCCCTCCTTCTCATCTGGCAAATGATTTTGTCCTGTTTTCTCAGGCGATAGAAAAACTCTTCCTCGTTCATATGAGCATCGTTGATCATGGTTTACACTGAAATAACCCCATTCGTCTGCAATAGTTTCGAGCAAAGCAAAAGCCCATTCATTTTAATGCTCTCTTCACGCCTCACTTTATCGAAAGCTGACACAGGAATGATAGTGAAGGTACATTATCATTCCAAGAATTCGACGAATCAAGCTCATTGACTGCCAAGAAAAAAACTATCTTGAAGGGAAATACTTAAAAACCTGTATTATGAAAAAACTTTTACTTTTTGCCGCAACGGCATTCATGACTTTCGGTGCAAGTGCTCAGTACGGTACTGCTCCAGACTTTACCGTAACTGATTTGGACGGAAACGAAATCAGCCTTTATGCTGACATCCTCGACCAAGGATTGGTAGCTGTTGTAGATGTATCTGCCACTTGGTGCGGACCATGTTGGAACCTTCACCAGTCTCACGCTTTGGAAGATTTGCACCAAGCATATGGACCCAACGGAACCAACCAATTGCGCGTGATCTTTTACGAAGGTGATGCACAAACTACACAAGAAGACCTTGAAGGAACAGGAAACAGCACACTTGGAAATTGGCTGGAAGGAATTACTTATCCTGTGGTTGACGAGAACCCACTTTCGCTTGATTTGAGCATCTGGGCTCCACTTGGCTTTCCAACCGTGAACGTGATTCGTCCGAGCGACTACGAAATTGTATTGGACACTTACAACCTTTACTCTGTGGACGAGCAAGTAGCAGCCATCAACAATGGTGATTTGGGAATTACGCTTGATGCTTCATTGACCGTGAGCGAAAACACCCCTGCGGCCAGCGTGAATGTTTATCCTAACCCAAGTGTTGACCACGTGAACCTTCAGTTGGATGGTTTTGATGGTACGGTGAACATTGAGGTGTATGACATGCTTGGAAACATCGCTTTTCAAATGGAAACCAACAATAAATTGGAGCTCATTAATTTAGCAGAACTTTCAGCAGGAAACTACATGATCCGTGTGTACAACGATGCTGCTGAATCGACCAGTAGAATTGTATTGATGGATTAATTCATCCCCGCTAGAATATAGAAAACGCCTTCTCCATTGGGGAAGGCGTTTTTTTGTTTGCATTTTTTCATGAGTTTCTATCAAATTGGATTTTCGATGAAAGTCATCCACACGAAGCGTGCTCAATTCCATCAACCCGAAAAAGAAACTTTGGTATGGCTACCGTCGCAATAGGGTTTATTTGCTGAAGCTCCACACCTGCAGAAAGCCGTGGTTCCAGAACATTTTGTGATTTCGCCCGAAGACAATTTGAGTTCCATTTCTCCATGCACGAGCAGCGGTCCGTTTACCATAAGCTCTGCTTGGCTAGAAGCCTCTTTTTGAGGAGAGGCATTACCGTTTGACGCTTCATTCCCTAAAGTTTCAAACCCCAGCGCTCCAGACGGACAAGCTTTGATTTGCGCAATGAGCTCAAGCGTATCGGCGTTTTCAGCTTTGATCCAAGGACGCGCTTCGGGGTCATACACTTGCGGCAATCGCTTCACACATTCCCCAGCGTGAATGCACTTCGAAGGTCGCCAAACCACATTGATCTCCCCATTGGAGTAGCGTTTCGTGATGTCTTTCTTTTCCATAAGTTAATCGATATTCACCCCTGGTGCCAAGAGCGACTTCCATTCTGGGTGTCGTTTCAAATAGGCAGCCACGAACGGACAAAGCGGCATGAGTTTGAGATCGGTCTTGCGAATCTCTTCCAAAACCCCTCTCACCATTTGAGAACCGATGCCCTTTCCTTCAAGACTTGTAGGAACCTCTGTGTGGGTGAGGTAAATTTTCCCTTGAGCGAGCAAGTACTCAATAAAAGCAGTTTTTCCCTCTACTTGCAATTCGTAGCGTTTTCGTTCTTTGTTGTTGATCAACACCGGCCCTTTGTCCATTTGAAGTGTTCTTGTTTTAAGTGTATTTCGTTTTTAGTTCTTTTCCGAGCAATAAGGTAGTTAAAATTAGGGAGGACCACCTTTTCCCAAAGCAAAGATTAAATTATCCTTGACTTTAAGCGGATTTGTTGGTTTTGATGCCCATTGGAATGACGAAACAAGCTGAATTTGGCTACAAGAAATAGCGAGCACCTCCTTGTTTATTCTCTTTTTTCATTAGCTTCACCACTCACGACGATGATAAATCGAAGGCGCATGAAGTATTACAACAAGCTCAAATGGATCCTCGGAATAGTGATGGTTTTTGTCCTCATCGCTACCACCAATCTCATCGATAGAAATAACTTTTTTCGGGTAAAAGACGCAGTCGAAACGCTCTATCAAGACCGGCTCATTGCCAATGATTTGCTTTTTGATTTATCTCAATCTATTCAAGAAAAAGAATTGGCAGTTAAGACCAGCGATACCCTCTTTTTCGCGAATCGAAATGCACAAGTCAACCGAGAAATTCAAAGTTTTGTGGATCAATATGCCGAAACCCAACTTACCGAAGATGAGGCGCGTACCTTTGAGCAGTTGAAAGCTGAATTGTTGGTGCTCGACAAGGAAGAAAAGCAGTTAGGAAGGTTGGTTGACGGTGAAGTTGAGCTCCTTTCAAGCAGCATTTCGAAGATCAAAACGCATCTCTTGCGCTTGTCTAAAATTCAGCTTTTGGAAGGACGCCGGCAGGTTTCCATCAGCAATAAAGCCATCGAAACCGTTGAACTCTATACCCATATTGAGATTTACCTCTTGGCTTTTCTCGCCATCGTTGTTCAAATCCTCATCCTTTACACTCCTAAAAAAGACTGACAAACAACGAATTTGCTTTATATTTTGGCTTTTTGGAATACGATCAATCTCCAAACACACGTTTTTCTACACTGCCGTCATCATAAATGTACAACAGGAGTTGATACTTTTCTGGCCTAACTTCCCTTCCCAAAAGATCCACAATTTTTATTAAGCGTTTTGGAATGACTTCGGGTTCCGTTGGTCCGTAAAAATCAGTACTTGCATACCCTCCGATATAGATGTGTTGTCCTTCTGCGGTAGTCAAAATCTTGATCTTCACCCAAGCATACGCACTTTGTTGTTCTTTCCACAAGCGAACACCGAGATAAGCCACACCGTCATTGGGAAATTGGGCTCCACCACAACCGTATCCGCACCCGTTCGGCACATTTGCTTCCCAGCGGGAATACGACAAGTACGTTGGAAATTCCGTCCAAATTCGACCCGAATTGATCACATCCCCTTCCTCAAAACCCTTCGACAAACGGTTAAACGAAACGTATTGAGGGGGCTGACAAATGGCAATGCAACTGTCCCAACGCCCAAAAGCCACCTCTGCCCCATTCAAGGGAATCACTTCGAAGTGCCGCTTGTAATACCACACTCCACCAGGGTTATTGGCGAGATCAATAATCACATCATCCAAGCCATCATCATTCAAATCAAGATAAGCCGAATCACTTGAAAAATTCAAAGGATTGGGCGCCGAAAGTTCCATCTCCTCCGGAAATTCAACAAAAAAGCCTTCGATGGGATGTTCTCCAGCAGTTATGATTTGAGCAGAGGTTTCTTGCAAAATGAAAACCAGCCCCAAACTCAGGGCGATTACGACGAGGAGTGATTTCGATGATGGCATGCTTGTGCATTTGATTTCAACAAGTTATGTTTTTTTCATGAGAAAATCATTGTTGTGATCGATGAATTAGAATGATCCGTAGATCACAAATTCAATACAGAGCACCATTCGAAGCGGATCAATCCAATTCTTCACACCAAATGCCATTTTCACGCAGGCGTTCAGACACCAAACTTGGTATGTCCGCTCCCTCATGCACGACGCGCAAAACCCGATCACAATCTTCTAAATCATAGGTCCAGCAGGTTTGAGATAAAATGGAATTCAGGATGGCATCTACCAACGGTTTGTCTTTTGGCCTGATCGACGTTTTGAAAACATGAACGTTCATATGATCCCTATTTGATGGTTTTTTGATGCAAGGGCTTGAGGATTTTTCGGTCGATATAAAATGTTCCAAAAGGAATGAAGCACGCCAGCAGTACTTTCCAGGTGGTGCTTTTGAAACTCCAACGGTATTCCAAGCCTACGCTGATGGTGTTCAGCACAAATAGAAGGAACAAGATTCCATGAATCGGACCCAGAGCGGAACTCAGTTCCACCCGACCAAAAAGATGCTTCATCGGTGCGGCAATAAGAACCAAAACAAGTAGTGAAACTCCCTCAAGAATCGCCAAAATGCGCAGTCTTCCGATACTTGATTTAAAATAGCTGTTCATGGTTAAAAAGTTCTGAAGTAAGGCCTTAGTGCGAATGGAGAAAAAGGCCACGGTATGGCAATGATAATGACGATCAAGGCCAATAAATAAGTGATGAATACGGTTTTGAATTTTAAATGGTCAGACTCCAAACGTTTGGCTTTTGCTGAACCTATGGTGATGAGCACAACGGCGGTGAACATCAACAAGGGATGAACGATGGCAAAAAAAGTGAGCTCAAAAGGAAGGTCCACTTCCTGTCCTCCCGAAAAATAATATTGAACAAGCGGACTTTTAATGTACACGAGCATCCCTATCGCCCACTGAACATGCGCCAATGTGGCCGTCCAATGCCGAAAACCATTATCCAAGGCCGAAAACACCGAATGCCGTGTTAGACCCAAAAGCGAACGCAAAACCACAAGAATGAGTGCAAGAAACAAGGCCCACCTCAACCAAGAATGCAATACAAGAATGAAAGAATACATGACGAATAATTGATCCATCAAAGGTCTTTATTCCTCCTTCAGTGCTTTAGAACCATTCATTCCAATTTTAGGACTTTTCAATCATTTTTCGAAACGTGCTTGGAGATGTTCCTTCATACTTTTTGAAGAATCTTGTGAAGTAGGACGCATCCAAATACCCCATCTGGAAGGAAATTTCGCTGATGGACAAGTTGGATTGATACAACAAGTATTTGATTTCAATCAGCTTTGCTTCGTCGATCATTTTTGATGCCGACTTTGCAGTGATTGATTTAACAGCTTTGTTCAGGTGGTTCGGGCTAATGTTCATTAAATCGGCGAAGTCAGACACCTTGAGGTTATCCTTCACTCGCTCATTGACCAAACTTCTGAACCGGACACAAATGGAATATGATGCACCGTGCTTTGCAGGTATTCTTTGACCGTACACCGTGTTCAACTCTGTGAGCAAGGCGTGAAGATAGGCGTGAATGAGGTCTGAATTTGGACCGTCTTCGTTCTTAAATTCCTCGCACAGCCGCTGAAAGAGATGGGTCACATTGGGTTTTGACTGATCATTCAGCGCGATAATGGGTTCGTTTCCCACATTCAGGAAATCGAAAGCTGAAGTTAATGAGCGCTGACCAAATTTCCCGATGAGGGTATTGGGGTGAAAATGACACGTAAATCCCTTAACCCTTTTGGAAAGATCGTCTGTTGAAAATACCGCTCCTGCCTGCAAAACCACGATTTGATCTGGACGAACCACGTATTCTTGAAAACCAATTTTTGTTTTGTACGAACCTTCGGTAACAAAGATGAGCGTGTGGCTTTCTTCTCTACATGGCCGAATGGGTTTGTGCACCCGCTCAATCAACTCTTCGATGCGCAGACAAAAAAAATCCTCCATGCTTTTTTCAAAAAGACGATTCAATTCAGGGCTAGCATTGAAGTATTCCTTTCGAAACTCTACTGAGTTGTATGTTTTGATATCTGCGGACATCCTTGTAGTTGGCTTGGACAAATCTTGAGCAAGATAATTAAAGCGGGGGATGAAATGAACTTCGGTCCATTCTCCAAAGCGCCAACATTCTCCTGCTTCACAAATCCTCAATCCTCTACAAACCTATTCAATAAAAAAAGGGAGCTGTTATCAGCTCCCTTGCACTTTATTTCTTCCCTGATCTGGAGTTTCCTCCTTTTATCGCTCCTTGTTTCGGAGGGTTATTCGCTCTTCCAGCTCCAGAGGCTTTTCCTGTGGTGCTTGGTGCATTTTTCAATCCACTTGACTTTGGCATTGTTTAAAAATTTAAATCGCCTACTAGCTTGATATGGTCCCTGTTCGGCACGTTTCGACCAGAACTAATTTAGCTATTCCTCAACCCACTTATCAATTTTCACATTTTTTTCATATTCAACACAAAATACTAATAACCAATTATTTAAACCTGACCCAAGCACGATTTTGAGCGCATTTTTTATCGATCGATCTTGGCGAATTGTGCAAGGACTTATCGATGCTTAAAATCAAAAAAGAACTTAAAGCCGTACGCTTGTTCTAAACGCTTTTTTTGGAGATCTACACTGAATTTCTGCATGAAAATGCTCGCCCTGTTTTCCTCCACTTGCTTGAGGTCTTCCGCTTTCTCAGAGTAAATGGTTTTGTGGGCTTGCACCGGATTTGGAGTGTAAACGTTGTAGCACAGGCGGAGTGTTGCTACCGGGCACCTTTCTCGTTCGTCCTCACTCGAATGATTCCAGACAATCGACGTTTCTTCAAGAATGGCGATGTCCATGGGGTGCAAATATCCCTTCTTCATGGCTTGGATGAACAGCTCCTTATGTTCGCGAAAGAAGCACCTTGAATGCAAAATGATGTTGTACGGACACTTTGTTCTCAAGCCCCTTTCTTCTTGATAAAACCCCGGCATCCCGTTGAGGAGCATGTACACATCTGGTCGGTCAAACTCCTCGTGAAAGTGCTTCAAAGACGCATCGCTGGTGATTCCAATCAAATGCTGATTGGGAAATTTTCCGAATTGGAGAAACTCATCCAGCAAGTAGTTGCGCGTTTCGTGTTCGAATGTATTGAACTCATCAACCAATTGAGGATCATTGTCCATGTAAGCTTTCAAACTGTCTGAACGGTAGCAACGCAGACAAATTTCATCCCGAATGGCTTCATCCACCACCTTTTCGGTAAAATTTTGCTCATGAAGTAAAGCGATGTGTTGAGCAAAATCTCCCTTGCTGGCCAACGCCATCATTGGGCTTGAATGGATCGCACTTAAGGGCATCCCCATCCTAAAGCACAAGGAAATATACTGGTCGAATCGTGCAGTATCACCCAAAAACAAAGCAATTTGCGCAGCGATGTAAGGATCTTTTAAAAAGGGCGTGCACAAATTAAATGCAGCATCGTAATCAGCAAAACAAGTGCTATCCATGTGCTCCACAAAACGCTCCTCCGCCCTATTTACAAGTTGATAGTATGGAACATAGTCTTGTGCAAGGCAGAAGCTGGATAGCATTAAAGTGCAAAGGAGAAATACTGTTGGTTTCATGGAATGAATATTACGAAAGAAACATCAGCTCTCCACCCCGAATTACCATTACAGCTTTGCCTTCATTTTTCGGACGGAAAGCCATACTCCAAGTACCAACGCAATCACAATAAAGCACAAGGAATACCACTCAGGTAATTCAAGCCAAGGAGAGCTCATAAGCTTCAGAGCTACAAAAATCAAGATAGCAAAAACACTGTACTTGAGGTAAGTGAATTTCGACAAGATGTTCGCCAAGAAAAAGTACAGCGATCTCAAGCCCATGAGCGCAAAGATGTTTGAACTGAACACCAAAAATGGGTCGCTTGTTACCGAAAAAACAGCCGGAATGCTGTCAATGGCAAACAAAACATCGGTAAATTCAATGCTCACCAGTGCTGCAAACAGGGCAGTAAATACCCGTTTCCCCTCAATAACTGTTCTAAAATTTCCTCCATCAAGGGTGTTGCTGATCTTAAAAAAGCGCAAGATGAAACTCTGTTTGGGTGCAAGCTGCTCCTCTTCTTTTTTGAGCATTTTCACGGCAGTGTAGAGCAAGAAAAGACCAAAAACAATGGAAATGAATTCCAATTGATGAATCAAAACCAAACCCACTCCAATAAAAATACCTCTGAAGATTAGAGCGCCAACAATGCCCAAAAACAAAAGTTTATGTTGGTGAATTTGTGGGATCTTGTATGTGGAGAAAATGAGCGCAATAACAAAGAGATTGTCTACACTTAATGACAGCTCAATGAAATAAGCACTGAAGTATTTGATGACACTATTAGTAGGACCCAAATTATTGATATTTTGAACCCAATTCAAATCGTACAGGAAGTAAACAAAGACCCCAAAAATCAATGCGTTGAGAAAGAAAAACAAAGACTCCAACAATGCTCTTTTGGTGCTAGGAACAAAGTGCTTTCTATGGAGCACGAACAAATCAACCAGCAATAAAATGGCAATGTGGGTTAGCAATAAAAGCCATGGGAATAGGCTATCCATTTATCAGTTTAAAGTGAAAAGAAAGGTAGATAGATTATTGATACACCCATTACATGAATGCTGTTTTATCATTTTTTTTAACCCTGAAATGTGAGGTATGCGCCATTGAAATCCGACCTCTATAAAAGTTCTAAGTATTGCGTATTACAATGTCACCAGCACTCAAATACAGCCATCCGCACTAAAAAAATCACCGATCTCCTGCTCTTTTAGTAAAGTCTCGGTGTAGGCTTCAATTTCTTCCTTAGAAAGTGGTGGTGATTGAACTTGCATGCTCCGAAAACTGCCGTCTTTTTGCGGGGCGATGAGGATGGTTTTACCAAAGTTCAAATTAAAAAGACGCATGTTCACAATGGCATACGCGTCTCGATTAGCGGTGATAAAAGCGGAGTAGTCAATGCTGCTCGTCTTGGTTTTGTAGTAACCCTGACCAATATAATGAGGATGGTTTCTCGAAACTACCTCGCTGAGTACGTGACTGTAATTTACGGTGTCCACAAAATCCGTGAGCACAATGATCTGAAAAAACACCTCGTCTTTTTTATCACCAACAAAGGCCTGGTTGACTTCACTTGCACCCACATAGAAAGCATTATAGAGGACGGTTTTATCGCCCAATTTTAGTTCGTTATCCTCTCCCCCAGACAAGCCAAAGTTGCCAACGCCTTTGAAACTCCTCTCACCTACTAGGTCGTAATGCGGATTGGGAAAAACTCCACTTTGAAAAGGAAGCAAGGTCTTTTCCATCTGATATTGAAGATCGGTGGCCAGCATCTCCTTGTCCCAGGTGGTGGAATCTTGGCGGCGACTAATGTGTGCTGCTTCGTTTTGGTCTGACCAATAAACCTGAGGTGCTTCGAGAAGAGGAGCTGCTTCAGCCTTGTGCTTTTTTACCTCTGTACACCCAAAAATCACAAAAGCGGGTAAAACGAAAAATATGGACTTCATCTTTTTTTAGTATTCAATTACTCCAAAGTTGATACTGGCATCCAGCGTTTAGCGTGTTCGAAAATGGTTTTTCATTTTTCTGGCTGATGCTCACACCCGGCCTGAACTTTCTTATTCCTCCACTGAATCCAATGCTCTTGGAGTCCTTCCGGTGTGGTTTTCAGTGAACTAATGTTCAGCTCATCACCGTCCATCAATGCCGACTTCAACTGTTGCTTGCGGGCTTCCAAAGCGGGAGCATGATTCCAGCCTCCAACGTGATCGAAGGAGGTGTAGGCCTGGCATTTTTCATTCACCCGAACAAAAGGAATCTTCAGAGCATAAACTACGCTTCCACTGCCCATACCTTGGGTGCTCATTTCGATGTTTTGAAAATCAACTTTGGAATACCATCCGCGCTGGTAGAGGTCTTTAAGCTGATCGCCCACTCTGGCACTCATGTGGTTGGAGAATTGATGTGCGATGTCTGAACCCTGCACAAATTCTGCGCCTTCATACTGACCAAAGCAAGCGCCGTCGGTGCATTCAATAAAATGATCGTTCTCTTTCAAACTACTGAAGAGCAGCAGCGAAAAAACACAGCCCAAAACAACAAAAGCAAACTTCTTTTCCAACCCCATGACACAGCAAATTGAATTTACACTTCTTAAATCTTCAGCAGAAAGATAAAACAAAGCGCGCAAAGTACAGCACTACTCCCCTTTCCAGTCTCCGGCTTCCATGCGGTAGCACCAACAAGGCTGCAAAGCGGGGTAATCGCGCAAATTGGGGTGCTGAAACTCGCCCACCTTGCTCATGCCGATCCGCTGCATCACCCGCTCAGATGGACCGTTGGACTGGGAACAAACAGCAATCACCGCGTCCAGTTTCAGTTCGTCAAAAGCCAGTTGCAAGCAACGCTTCGCACCTTCTGTTGCATACCCTTTCCCCCAAGCGCTGGGCAACAAACGCCAACCGATGTCCACCGCA
>CAZYPV010000052.1:0-23321 GCA_964649515.1 uncultured Comamonadaceae bacterium
AGCGCCCAGAAGGGTTGAAGCATGTTGGTGAGTTGATCGCCGTAAGCAAGGGCGAGGATGGCTTTGTGGAAGGGAATTCCTATTGCGGCGGCACTTTCCATCACCAAGGCTCCTTGAACGGCCCATTGTCCGCCACCACTAGGGACAAAGATGTTGACGAGTCCGGCAGAAAACATGGTGAGGATGGGAAAGAAAACACTGCCGCTGGAGCTCATGATCTCAGCGAGCCAAGGAATCATTCCGGTGTTCTGAATGAGGGCCATCACCCCGAAATAAAGCGGGAATTGAATCAAGATCCCAGCACTTCCACCAATGGCTTGATCAAGCGCTTTCAAGAACGAACGAATACTCCCATGAAAAATCAAGGCGAGGGCCAAGAAACTTTGATTGATCCAGTTCGGGGTGACGAATTGGAGGCTGATAAAATCACCACTACTGAATGCCATCAAAACAGAAACGAACAGGAGCAGTAATCCAAAAGCAATACCGAGTCCCTTCCAAAGATCCAGTTTTTCCATTCCTCCTAAGGCCTCCTTTTCCTCCATCACCTTTTCACGAATGTGAAGCTGAGGAACTCCGCCTTTCCAACGTTTCGCGACGAAGTACAAACTCAATGGAAGGAGAATCAAGAGTGCAAACGAGGCACAAAGGTTCATGTCGGAAAAGACCGTTGCACCCAATGAAATGCGTTCTGGAAAAGCATTGAGCGAGGAGTTGGCCATCAAGGACTTGAGGTGTCCGGGCTCGGCCACTTTCACAAGCGAAGACCCGCTCAAACCTCCGTGCCAAACCATGAGTCCGGAATACCCACCAGCGGCCAAGAGCGGGTAATTCATGGGAATCTTGTTTTTCGATGCATATTCTCCCAAAGCGCGGGCGAAGATGGCACCGAAAATGAGTCCGAGTCCCCAATTCACAAAGGCCATGAGGAGGGTGAATAGGGTAAGAACGAGGGCCGCTTTGGGTCCACTTGGACAAAACGTGCGGATGAGGAATTGAATGAGTTGGGCAACGGGCTTGCTCAAGGCGAGTACGTGACCCAAAACGAGCATGAGCATCATTTGGAAAGCAAACACCAAGAGTTTGGAGTTCCACATCCCCTCACCCCAGATGAGGAGCAGATCTGGCACGCTTAATGGTTCCTGACCGGCCTCACTCCTACTGAACGCAAAAGCAAGCAGCATCGCTACGATGCTAAGACCGATAGCGATGCTGAAAGGGCTGGGCAGCATTCGTTGAAGAAAGCTTGCCAGTTCGTCTGTCCGACGGCGGTTCATTTAGAACGGCAAATCGTCGTCGTCGTCTCCTGAAAGATCGATGGGTGCACTTGTGGGAAGCGGTGCTGCTGCGGCCGGTGCTCCACCTTGTGCTGCTGGAGCTGCCCCACTTGGCGCGTCAATTCTCCATGCGTTGAGGTTCACGTAATAGTTTCCGTTCCACTCTCTTCCACGCACGTCAAACTTCACTGAAATGGGATCGCCAATGTTGAAGTTTTGAATCATTTCACACTTTTCCTTGAAGAGCTCAAATTTGAGGTCTTGCGGGTATTGCTCTTGGGTGGTAACTACGAACTCTCTTTTGTAAAAGCCTGAATCAAAACGTTGCTCGTCCATGATTAGCTTCAACTTTCCTGTAATTTCAAAACTCATTGTACTGTACTTTATCCGTTATTAAAAGTCAACAAGGCTTTCCAAGCTTCGTCCACTTTTCCTTCAATTAATAATTCTTTTGCTTTCTGATGGAGTGCTTTCTCCAATTCGGGTTGTTGGTCTTCCAATTCAATGAAGAGTTCAGACAATTCCATCAGTTTGTATTCGTTCACGTCGGTTTCATTGGGAAGTTGTTCCACATTACCCAACATCCCGAGGTCGTTCCCACTGAGAATCTTACTCCAACGAATGTCTTCGGGGATTTGATCTACGCCAATGCCTTTATTTCGGATGGGCTTGGGCACTTCAAACATGCTATCGCTGTTGCACCGCGAATAAAAATTCCCACCACATCGTCCCACGAGATCGATTTTAATGGGATCAATTTTCCCGTTTTCATCGAGCACCTCATCGTGAATGTGGATTTTCACCACTTCGGCCATCACGAGGTTTCCGGCACCTCCTTCTTCACCCAGTTCCACCACTTCCTTCACCACACATTCAAACTGCACGGGAGATTCTTTGATTCGGGGCGGTTGAACGATGTGCGAGGGTTCTTCGGTGAGTCCGCTTTTCACAAATTCATTCACCCCTTCATCATATTCTGTACTGGCCAAGGAACACTGCTGCACCAAGTCATAGCTCACCACATTGATCACCACTTCGGGCACTTTCAAAACGTTCTCGTAAGTGTGCTTGGTGGTGTTATCTCGTCCGCGACGTGCAGGCGAGAAAATCATGATTGGCGGATTTGCTGAAAACACGTTGAAGAAGCTGAACGGCGCCAAGTTGGGCCTTCCTTGCTCATCGATGGTACTGGCAAAAGCGATGGGACGCGGAGCCACAGCACCGAGCAAATAGCCGTGCAATTCTGGTGTAGAGAGTGAATTTGGGTCAATCGTTTTCATGCGACACAATTAGCTAACAAAGGTAGCCAATTTGCTCGGTGAGGAGAAGGACTTTCTCCACAGTTTATGAACGATGTCCTTTGTTTTGTGAATTACGGTCGGCCGTGTTTTTCCACTTCCGAGATGCTATCAAACACCTTGGTTTTGAGATCTTCTTTGTATTTGGCGATGCGTTCGAGAAGGGCATCATCTCCCACAGAGAGGATTTGAGCAGCGAGGATCCCAGCATTCTTGGCTCCGTCCAAAGCAACCGTAGCCACAGGAACTCCACCCGGCATTTGCAAGATGGAAAGCACACTGTCCCAACCGTCGATGGAATTGCTCGACTTCACGGGCACACCAATCACGGGGATGGGTGTGAGCGAGGCGGTCATTCCAGGAAGGTGAGCTGCTCCTCCAGCACCAGCCACAATAACGCGTACTCCACGTTCTACGGCGCTTTGTGCATACTCCACCATGCGTTCGGGAGTTCGGTGTGCAGAGACTACTGTGATTTCGAAAGGCACCTGGAGCTCTTCCAAAACCTCTGCTGCTTGTTTCATCACCGGCAAGTCCGACTTGCTCCCCATGATGATTCCTACCTTATATCCCATTTTTCTATGATTTTCTTAATAAAACATGCCCACGATTGCACCCGTGTACAAACAAGCGAGTGTTCCACCAATGAGGGCTTTCACTCCCAAAGAAGACAGCAAACCTTTTCTTCCTGGCACCAAAGAACCAATTCCGCCGATCTGTATTCCGATGGATGCAAAATTGGCAAATCCACACAAAACGTAGGTAGCAATGATGATGCTTTTTTCTTCGAGAAAAACACCGCTGCTCTTCATTTGTCCGAGTGTGGTATAAGCAAAAAATTCGTTGAGGATGGTTTTTTCACCCAGCAATTGGCCTACGAGCAAAGCGTCTTCTGAGCAAACACCAATCAGCATGGCCAAGGGTGCACCAATGTATCCCAATATCATTTGGAAACTCAATTTATCGTAAGTCGTATTCGCGGCAACGAGGTCATTCAGATGAGTATAATGGCCAATCACATCACCCAAAAGCCAATTCCCTAAATAAATGAAGGCGGTAAAAACGAGCAACATGGCACCCACGTTCACGGCGAGCTTGATACCGTCAGTGGTTCCATTGGAGATGGCTTCTAGCACATTTGATCCTCCTCGGTTTTTCGAAATCTCCATGCGATGATCGTAGGTTTCGGTTTCTGGAACAAGCAATTTCGCGGCGGCAATGGCTGCTGGGGCCGACATGATACTGGCCGCCAGGAGGTGTTTGGCGAAAATTTGAGTTTGTTCCGGATCTCCATCACCCAGAAAAGCGATGTACGACGCTAAAACGCCACCTGCAATCGTAGCCATCCCTCCCGTCATGAGGCTCATCATTTCTGAACGGGTCATTTTATCGAGGAAGGGGCGAACGAGCAAAGGGGATTCGGTTTGCCCTAGGAAGATGTTCCCCGCGGCGGCAAGGCTTTCGGCTCCAGACAGTCTTAAGGTTACTTTCATCACCCAGGCCAAGACCCAAACAATGAGCTGCAACACCCGAATGTAATAAAGGAAAGCACTGAGTGCACTGAAGAAGATGATGGTAGGAAGCACGCGAAAGGCGAAATTGTACAGCGCGGGATGCACTTGTCCGTCTTCGAATTTCCCAAAAAGGAAGTCCGACCCAAAATCAGTAAAGCTAATGATCTTCACAAAGCCGGCGGCGAGGAAGCCAAAGCCGTCTTTCACCCACTCTACGCGGAGGATGAGGAAGGCCAGAATCAACTGCAACACGAGTGAGATGATGATGGTTCTCCAGTTCACCCTTTTCTTGTTTTCAGAAAAGAGCCAAGCCAAGCCCGTGAGCACGATGATTGCTATGAATCCTTGTAATATCGCCATGTTTATCCTTAGAAAGGGGGCAAGATACAACTTTCCTTGCGATCACATTTGTCCGAAAACAAGGACCACCTTATTGAAATCTGCAGCCGCGTTGATCACCGATCGGAATGCTTCAAACTCCTCCACTTCAAAGTGGTGGTCTTTGTAATACTCCTCAATATTCACCGTGACGGTATTTCCTTCTAGGGTATAGGTTGATTCAAAGGCAAGTATTTCTTCTCCGTCGCGATCATACTTCACATCAATCAGGAGTTCATCTAAATTTTTCACTTCGTAGCCCTCAGGAATGTCGAAGGTGATGCTACGGGAATATCCGTGGTTGTAGCCAACGTCCACTGGCAAGATGCGTTCTTCTCCTTTTTCGAGATAGAGTTCTTGTTGCGGACCAATCAAATCGCCTACACTGAAAAGTACTTTGTCTCCCGCAATGCTGAGCATGGATTCTGAAGCGATGGTAAAATCGTGGATGAGGGGTTTTGCTCCGAAGTCATTCTTCTCCACATTCGTGAGCTGGGTTTCGATGACTTCAGCGTCTTCATCCACGTAAGTAGCCATGCTTTCTTCAAGTTCTTCTTTTTCTTCATCTTTCAAACTCGAGTATTCGGGCTGGTAGCTCTGAGCATAAATTCCGGTGAGGGTCTTGTGATAGTTGGCCGTGGCTTTTACCTCATCAAAATCAAGCGATACTTTAATGTCCATTTCATCAAAATTCGCTTCCATCTCCGGTGCGGGAATGAACTTGATGTCTGAAATGCAAGAACTTACCCCAGCTATGCTTACTGGCTTGCAAAACAATCCGTAATTATCGGTCCATGAAGCAGGAACGATGCCCAATCTGCTGTTCGGTACGTTTGGAGCAATGAAGTTTTTCACCTCGGGAAAATAAATGAGGTACTTGTCCAAGTATTGGTAATTTTCGAAATCCTGCTCAAAAAGAAAATCCGCTCTGGAAGAAGTCAGCACCAGTTCCGCATCAATGTCGAGATAGGAATACAGTCCGAACAACAAGCGAACATATCCTTCCTTAGACGTGATTTTGTTATTGGCGATATCGACAATGTTCTTCGACAGACCAAAGAACGAGAGCTGCAAGGGGAATACGGTGTAGTTGTTCTTGCAATAATTTTCCACTGCGCGGATTCTTTCTTCTTGACTCATTTCATCGCTCAATTCCATTTCCTTCACCATTTTCTTTAAGGCTTTGAGCTCCTTTTTATCCTCCACCAGCATGTATTGTTGGTAGATGTTTTCATTCAATCTTTTGTAGTTGATGATGTTGCTCGCTCCTGTATAGATGTTTTTGTCCAATTTATAGGCAAATCGGCGCATTCCGGCGTCATAGTAGCTCATGGGCTGTTCACCCACTCCTGGAATATTTTTGGCTTTCCACTCCAAAGCAGAACGTTCATCACTGGGCTCTGTGGAAATGGGTTCCCATTCGCAATTGTAAGCTCGGTGCGCGAAACGCAGGTAAGACGGATGGTACAATTTGTAGGAGTACTCCATCATTGGGTACCGACCTTGGGCGTAAATGGTAATCCCAGTAATGTTGGGTTCCAGCTCTCTTTGGTAAAAATGCTCGATTTGCGCTCCTATTTCTAAACCTTCCAATGCGAAGTACTTGCTCCCTTTGTCGTCTTCCTCTTCCGACTCAAAAATGCTCTCTTCTTTCACCGGGATTACTTTTCCACTGGGTAAAATGACACGCGCCTTTTGAAGCAATTGGTCACCTTCCTCATACCGAACAAAGATTTTGTTGTTTTCTTCGATTGCTTTGTCCGTATTCACTTGAATCAAGGTATGCACAATCTCCCTGTGTTTGAGTACTTCTTGTCCGTTGATGACTTCATTGTAGATTTCAACGTGCACTTTTTTTCTCACCATAAATTCATCTTCATCGGCGTAGGTACTGTCGCTTTGAACATAAGTGGGGTTTTCGTCCCAATCCACTTCCTCAAAAATGGTTTGGGTTTGACCTAAGGTGGGGAGGAGAAGAAAGCAGATGATGCTTAAAAAAAGGGTTTTCATATTATTGGGACTTTACTTTTGTGGGGATAATGCACGCTCCAGCACAACGGAAGAGCGGTAATTTTTACGAAGTGCGCTGATCATGTCGTTCCAAGACTCAAAATCGCTGGGCATCAACTCCAATGTTCCCACTTTAACTTGGGTATTGGCATGCACTTTATTGTCTTTTTCTTCCAACTCAATGGAGTAAGAATAGTTGGAGAAATCCATGGCGCTGTTTTCTGGAATGGATTTTAGAAGATAGCCTTCCGGCAATTCTAGGGTGCTTTCTACTTCTACTAAAGAAGCATATTCGAAGGTTCTGGGAAGCACTCTTTCTTGGTCCAACAAATGATCTTGATACATTTTTTCAAGATTGAGATTGACGAAGATTTCTTCATCCACGTTGAGCACGTAGTTTTCAATTTCAAAATCGTAGTGAATCTGAAGGGTATCGCCTTCTTCTAAACCAAACACTTCCACATTTTTGATGGTGCATTTGTTGTTCCCTTTTTCGAAATAGTCGTCGTAAAATTCCGTTCGCTCCTTTTCGTCCATATCGGTGAGAGCGGCGCGGTATTGATCAATGTAATACCCTTGAAGCGTCATTACGGCTTTTCCGAGAAGCAGCTTTTCATCGATGTTCATGTCGAGTTTGACCTTCACCTTATTTTCTTCCGCTTTGAGTACAGGAATGGTCGCAATTTCAAAGGCATCATCGCTCATTTGAATGAGGGCTTCTTTGCCCTGAATAAAGGTGCTTGGTCGTGCGAAGGTGCAATAGCTCTCGGTAGCGTCGAGAAAGAGCCATTCTCCTTTATGCTGATACGCTCCAATCATGTGGTTGTCCACAATCGGACTAGGCATTTCTTCGTAGGTGTAGGGTTTGGATCGACTTCCCACCCAAGCCATTTTGATATCTACCCCCAACAGCATCCCCATCTCGTACATGAGGCTAGCCATGTCTTTGCAATCGCCATAGCGTCGGTTGCATACGGTTTCTCCACTTCTAGGAATGAAGCCGCCCATGCCCTTCTCTACCGCCACATATTTGATGTTTTTCTTGGTCCAATCAAAAATGGTCTTCACCTTTTCCAGCTCAGAAATGCTGGGGTCTGGCACGAGCGAGTCGCACAAGGCCTGAAGATCGTATTGCTTTGAACGATCCACCTCCTTGGAGAGGGAGCTGTACCAAGCAAACAAGTTCTCCACGCTTCCGAGCACTTCAGTGGTTTCGCCCTTCACCGTGTATGACTTAATGAACGGAACAATGTGCGGCGCCCAATGCGCAACTGCAGGCATGTCCTCTTCGTATTTTTGCACTTTGAGATTCTTCACTTCCCAGCGAAATTCCTTTCGTCCTTTTTCAAGCGACTCCGAGAAGGTAACATCCAAGCCGTCCATATTGAACGATTTCCACCCCAAATCAATCTCTTCATCCACCACAATGGAAAAAACTTCCGTATCTGTGGAATGAGCTGTGATAAAAAAGCATGAGCCCAAGAAATGAGGATCTTCTTTCTTCAAGGTGTAACTGTATTGCCCTCTGCTTCCTTTCTCTAAGTTGTAAAATGAAAAGTTCACAGAACGTTCGTCATCAGCAAAAATCCCAGGGGTATAGGAGTCTCTTTCTCTGAAATAAGTGGTTCTGTGCTTCTTGTACTTTCCGGCTTCGGGCACCAAAGAGAAAGCCTCGAGGTCGTCCAATTCCGAAAAGGAGCCATAACTGAATTCCATGCGTGAAAGTCGGGCCGGTTTATCTGTGAGATAGAACAATTCTTTCTCAAAGTACTCTTCAATGATTGGTGCTCCTTTTTTTAGTGATACATCAATGTGGTGTTCTTTTTTAATAAAGATCACCTCCTCATCCGGATAGGCCTTTTCCCATTTTTCGAGATCTGACGCAGGCTCCTGGGCGAAAGTAAATCCGACCATCACGCAGGCCGCTAAAGTCAACAATTTTCCTCTCATGCTGGGGTTATTGAATGATCTGAATCAAGTCTCCATCTCTCCAAATGCGGGTCTCAATGAGTTTGCCTGCTTTGTCGTATAGCTTTTCCGTTCCGTGTTTCTCGTCATTCAACCACTCGCTGCTCGACTTGAGTTTTCCGTTGCTGTAGTAAAATTTGCTTGTCCCCGTTTCTGACCCGTGCACATAGTTGCGTTCGCTTTTGAGTTTTCCGTTCGCATAATACAAGGTACTCACACCGTTGCGATTGCCATCGAGGTATTCAGCTTCACCGAGGAGTTTCCCATTGGGCCAAAATTCTTTGTAGCTCCCTTGGAAATTGTCGTTCACCATTTTGAAGCTTCTTGCCGGTTTACCGTTGGCATACAATGGCGTCACTTCAATGGTTTCGTTCTCAATGAGGGTAAAAGGCAATAATTTTCCATCGCGACCTTCCCAAGTAATGCCCTCCATTTTGTCGTAATGGTAATTTCTTACCATCTGTACTTCGCCACTCGGTGCGTAGTAATAAGCGTCGCCGTGAGCGAGGTCGTGCACGTATGGGATACTCACTTCTACTTGTCCATTCTCATAGAAAGTTTCATAGAGTCCGTTCATTTCATCGTGCTCATATCTTCGGATGGTTTCTAGGTTTCCATCTTCATCATACCATCTCCATTCTCCCTCTTGGTCGCCCATCGAATAAACTCCTTCCGCCGATAATTGACCGTTGGGGTGATAGTATTTCCACCCTCCATTTTTGCTCCCATTGATCAGCACTCCTTCGGCCTGCACATTTCCGTTCACAAAATAGTAGATGGTAGCACCGTTGTCTTTGTAATTGCTGAACTCAATTCGCCCCATCGTTTCTCCATGCGGGAATTTCAATTCATAGACTCCTTTACCGCTATCGAGGCGGGTTTGGTGATAGGCATTCCCTTCGAAATGCAATTCCACATTCATTTTCTTGCCATTGGCATAGGTATCGATTCGTTCGAGCTCTCCATCAACCGTGTAATAGTACTGTTTCCCGTGATAATACCCGTCGATGTAGTAGTTTTTGGCAGACATCGTCCCATCGCCGAAGTAAGATCTGAATTCGCCACAGTACAAACCGTCATTCACTTGTCCTTCTCGCTTCAACTTACCAAAGTCATAATACCAACGGATCTCCCCATTCAATTCATTATCGAGGTAGGTAGCTTCGTAGGTTTTTTGTCCGTTTGACGCATAACTTTTCGCCACACCATTCTTCCCGTTTTCATCGAAATTTTCCACCGAGCTCAGCATTCCATTCCGATCGAAATACTTCCACTCCCCGATCTTCTGTCCTTCCCCTTCGGCATCATACATTCCAATCAAGCGCTGCACACCATCATTGTAAAAGCCCTCGAACTCGAACTTCCCTCCTTTACGAGTTTCTTCACGAAGAAGCTTGCCATTGCGATCAAACTGTTGGTAGGAATAGATTTCTCCTCGTTTGTATTCCATTTGCGTCAATAAATTCCCCTCTTGGTCGAAGTCCTTGTAGGTACCGTTCATCTTCCCGGATTCATCATACTCCTCCGTTTCACTCAAACTTCCGTCGATGTGGAATTCCTCCACCAAACCAACCAACTTGTCAGATTTGTACTTTCCTCGGCGGTAAACCTGTCCGTTGTTGTAGTAAGAAACGAATTCCCCTTCCCGTTCACCGTTATCATAATTGTACTCCGAAGATTTGCTTCCATCGCTGTACCATTCGGTTTCGAGCCCGTCAAGATTTCCATCTTTGAGCATCACCTCTCGGGTTTTTTGTCCGTTCGCACTGTATTCCAACAACCAGCCATTCGCCTCTCCATCTTTGAATGAATAAGAGCGTTTTACCTGACCGTTTTCGTGGTAGAGTAAAATGTCTCCTTCGAGTTCACCCGCAACATATTCCATGCTGGACATCAATACCCCCTCATCATCATATTCCAAAGAAAGTCCGTCACGCTGGTTATTTTTAAGTGCGATACTTCTCGATCGTGTGCCGTTCAAATTGAACTCATGGTACCATCCGTTCAAATCACCGTTCTCCCAGTCTGAAATCTCTTTAATGGTTCCATCCTTGTAGAAATAGTGCCACTGTCCTTCTTTTTTATAGTTCGAATTGAACTCACCATAAGCACTAACGCCGCCTGCAGAGCTGTAAAACTCTGTATATCCGGTAAATCCTGTTCCGTCATACTCACCCGCTCCGTAAACCAATCGAGCATCTGAATAAATGATCTTGGTTTTCTCTTCTCCTTGCTTCATCGGGAAGATTTTTTCACCGTTGAGTTCATCCCAATCGTTCTTCAGCTTGTCCATGAAGGCAATGGTTTTTACTCGGGTTGATTTTTTTCCGAGGTGGGATTGAATTTTCGGATCTTCAACCTGAATCACCATGGAATTGATCATGTAATTGAAGTTCCCATCTTTCATGATTTGCTTGAAAAGGGGAACATAATTCTCTCCCCAAAACCCTTCATTTCCGCTCATTTCCTGCAAAGCGGTCAAAGCCAAGTGAAGGTGGCGTGCGAAGGCGTAGTCCACTTTTTTGTGCGGATACTTATAGGAAGAATTGTTGGCGAAATTGTTCTCCAGGGCCATGTCAATATCGGGATAGGTATCCTCACCACCCTTGGTCAAATCCAGTTCAAACTCTTCTCTTTCAAACTTTCCGCTGAGCATGTTTTCCATCTCCACCAAACGGGTTACCGCATTGTCTCCTAGAGGTTCTACGAGGATGGACATGGTGTAAGCCAACATGGACTGAGTGATCAATTCTTGATGAGCCGCCAAACGTCCCAAGCGGTAATGACAACCGGCGTGGTAGGGAGCCACGAGCAAGCCGTTTTGGTAAGACTGATAAGCCTCTTCCCATCGATCCATCTTTTCCAGCACGATGCCTTTGTTGTGATGAAGATCTCCGTTATATGGGAACTCTACAAGTCCTTGGTCATAATACTCAATGGCTTTTTCCTGATCTCCTGCCTCATCATAGGCATTCGCCAAGCTGTTGAAGAAATTCACACGAACTTCAGAGGTCATCTCCAATCCTTCGCTGAACAATTCGATTGCCTCATCATAGCGCTCCATTTGGTACAAACAGAAAGCCTGCTCATACAAAGCGATGGCATAAGTAGTATCGTTAGGGTGGATTTTCTGAAACTGCTCTAGGGCATCTTGGTAATAAGCACCGTTGAAACTTTCAAGGCCTTTAGCCATGATGTCAAAGGGATTATCGCAACCTTGAGCGTGAAGATTTGAGGAGAAACTCGCTGCAAGAATCGCAACGCAGGCAAATACATTTTTCATTGTTAAGCAATAGATAGTTGTGGTAAATATATGCATTACCACATGGTTTTATTGCCTAAGCGAGAGATTCCTTTGGATTAAATGCCTCTTTTGTTCATCTCATCGCGCAAAACGGTGGCCTTTTCATACTCCTCATTTTCAATGGCATTTTGCAACTCTTGTTCAAGTTCGCTGTTGCTCATTTGAGAAATATCGTTGGACTTTTCCCCAGCATCAGATCCCTGAACGTCATCGGTGTACTCCTCTTCAGGCTCGAGGTCTTCGGCGTTTACACCTGCCGAATCCAAAATGAAATCGTGGCAAAAAATGGAACAGTTGAAGCGAACGGCTAAGGCTACAGCGTCGGAAGTCCGACTATCAATTTCAACGCGATGACCATCCTGGATACATACGATTTTGGCAAAGAAAATCCCCTCAATCAGATTGTAGATGATGATCTCTTCCACCTCAATCGAAAAAGAATGTGCAAAGGTTTTGAACAAATCGTGAGTGAGCGGCCTACTCGGCGTCATTTTCTCCAGTTCGATGGCAATGGCCTGCGCTTCATGCCCTCCAATCACGATGGGCAATTTTCTGCTCCCCGCCGTTTCCTTCAAGACCAAGGCATAAGCTCCGGAGGTTGATCCGCTTGGGGCGATGTCTGAAATTTCGAGTTCTATCTTCTTCATTGCAATGAAAAGGGAAGCACAATGATCATGCTTCCCTTCGGCGAAATTAGTAATATTTTACGAGACCGATTAATGATTGGCCTTGAATGACTTAAGTGCTTCAGTCAGCTTTGGCACCACCTCAAAAGCATCGCCTACGATACCGTAGTCTGCTGCTTTGAAGAAAGGTGCTTCTGGATCCTTGTTCACCACAACAATCACCTTACTGCCGTTCACCCCAGCCAAATGCTGAATGGCACCCGAGATACCAACGGCTATGTAAAGTGTAGGGCGGATGGCTACACCGGTCTGACCCACATGCTCGTGGTGAGGTCTCCAACCGATATCAGAAACGGGTCTTGAACATGCCGTAGCAGCGCCCAATTCTTTCGCCAATTCTTCAATAATTCCCCAGTGCTCTGGACCTTTCATTCCTCTTCCTGCGCTCACTACAAGATCTGCTTCTGGCAAAGGAATTTCTCCGTCGCTTGCTGTCGTCTTTACTTCTTTGATCGCAATTCCTGCGTTACCAACTTCCGGACTAAATTCTTTTACCTCTGTGGTCACTTCATTCGGCATCATCCCAAAAGCATTTGGGAGGATACTGATGATCTTTTTATCCGTTTTATAAGCAACCATGGCCTTTGCCTTTCCGGAGAAAACGTTTTTCGTCACCTCCAAACCATCACCTGGCATGCTTGTTACGCCCGTCACTAAACCGGCCTTTAATCTCACTGCTGCACGTGGGGCAACTGCCTTTCCTAAATCGTCGTGAGAGAAAATAACAACATCGGCGTTTTCTGCTGAAGCTGCTGCTTCTACCACTTTCGCCAATTGTCCTGAATCTGGCACCGTTACATTATTCGCAACGTGCAATCGATTGGCACCAAATGCTCCAATTCCACCATCGGCATTGATTCCAGCGTAGCTTACCGCTGCTAGATCAGTTCCGAGCTGATCGGCCACTTTTTTTGCATAGCCCACTGCTTCTAGAGAGGCTTTGCTTGCTTTTCCGTTTTGATGATCTACAAAAACTAATACAGACATATCTTTCTCTTTTAATGGGCTTAAATGACTTTGGCCTCTTCGTGCAACTTCTTAATCAATTCTTCGGGATGCTCTGCATCGATGAAGGTACATTCTCCTTTGGCTGGAGGAAGGGCATAGCTTGTTACCTCCGTGTTGGCTTCTGTTCCCGATGGAGCAATCACATTCAATGCCTTACTTCGAGCAGCCATAATTCCCCTCATGTTGGGAATACGTTGCTCTGCCATCCCTTTGGCAGCAGAGATCACTAGGGGCAGTTCAGCGTTGAGCACCTCTTCGCCTCCGGTAATATCACGTGTGATTTCGGCAGTAGTTCCGTTCACCTCTAATTTGGTAGCAAGGGGAACATAAGGGGCGTCCATCAATTCTGCCAACATCCCTCCAATCACTCCACCGTTATTATTGATGGTTTCTTTTCCACAAAGCACCAAGTCATACCCTCCTTCTTTTGCTTGAATAGCAATCTCGTTTGCTACTTGAAAAGCATCTTTGGCGTCCATGTCAATGCGGATCGCATCGTCTGCTCCAATGGCCAATGCTTTACGTATAATGGGGTCATTATCGGCTCCACCAACGGTGATGGTTGTTACGCTACCACCTTGCGCTTCTTTCAACTCAATCGCACGCACAAGAGCGTACCACTCGTCGTATGGGTTCACGATAAACTGAACTCCGTTCTCATCAAACGCAGTATTGTTGTCTTTAAAGGCAATCTTGGAGGTGGTGTCCGGAGCCTTGCTTATACAAACTAATATTTTCATCGATTTCTTCTGTTTTGAGCTGCAAACTTACACATTCTAGAACAAGAAAGCCTGCACATCGTTCAATTCAAAGGTACCCTTTTTTGTTATGCACGCATACTATCCTGCTCGATTTTATGACTTTTTAATGATCCTAAACTTGAGGGAAAGTGCTTTTCGAAGAAAGTGTCCAAAATACACTTAAAAAGCTATCGATTTATTGCTAATTTTACGCCCACATTCTATAGCGATGAGAGAAATTCAATTTAGAGAGGCCGTTTGTGAGGCCATGAGTGAAGAAATGAGAAGAGACGAGCGTGTCTTTTTGATGGGCGAAGAAGTTGCCGAATACAATGGTGCCTATAAAGCTAGTAAAGGGATGCTCGACGAGTTCGGAGAGCGCCGTGTGATTGACACTCCCATTTCGGAACTTGGTTTTGCAGGAATCGCCGTTGGTGCTGCCATGAACGGTTTGCGACCAATTGTGGAATTCATGACTTGGAACTTTGCCATCTTGGCGGCGGATCAAATCATCAACCACGCTGCAAAAATGCTCCAGATGTCTGGCGGACAATATAGCGTACCGGTAGTATTTCGCGGACCCAATGCAACTGCGGGACAACTAGCAGCTACCCACTCCCAAAGTTTCGAGAGCATGTATGCCCACATCCCAGGATTGAAAGTCATTACTCCTTTCACTCCTTATGACATGAAGGGCTTGCTTAAGTCAGCCATCCGAGATAATGACCCTGTGTTGATCATGGAAAGTGAGAAAATGTATGGTGATAAAGGAATGGTACCAGAAGGTGAATTCATTGTACCCATTGGTGTTGCTGACATCAAACGTAGCGGTACAGATGTTACCTTGGTTTCCTTTGGGAAAATCATGAAAACAGCCATCGAAGCATGTGAATTGCTCGAAAAAGAAGGCGTTTCTGTGGAGTTGGTCGATTTGAGAACCATTCGTCCGCTCGACATTGACACCATCGTTCAATCGGTCAAGAAAACCAACCGATTGGTGATCTTGGAAGAAGCTTTTCCTGTTGCAAGCATCTCTAGTGAGATTGCTTACCGCGTCCAAAAGCACGCCTTTGACTACTTGGACGCCCCTGTTCAACGCATCACCCAATCGGACACCCCATTCCCATTTGCTCAAACCTTGATCGATGCTGCCCTACCTAATGCTGGAGATGTGGTTCGCAGAATCAAGGAAAGCATGTATATGGTGAAATAAAAAATTAAACGCGCAACTGCACCAAAATAGACGCCGAAGGTCATTCATTGACACTCGGCGTTTTTCTTGCTATTTGGACAAAGCAATATATTCCGCTATTTTTGCGCGCGCTTCTGAAAAAGCCTTTAACACATTATAACTTAAATATGGATAATTTAATTTACATCGTACCTGTATTCGGACTCATCGGATTGGTCTTCATGCTCATCAAAATGGCATGGGTAAAAAAGCAAAGCCCAGGTAACGAACGAATGCAAGAAATTTCAAAAAGCATCAAAGAAGGTGCAATGGCATTCCTAAGTGCAGAATACCGACTGCTCGCCGTTTTTGTGGTGATTGCCTCAGTGGCCCTATTCTTTATTTCTAGAGCAGTTGATACCACGAGTTGGATGATCGTTCCAGCTTTCATTATAGGTGCTGTTTTCTCTGCAGTAGCAGGAAACATTGGTATGCGCATCGCTACTGATTCAAACGCACGAACTACAGAAGCAGCCCGCACAAGTTTACCCCAAGCTTTGAAAGTAGCTTTCGGTGGTGGTACCGTGATGGGATTGGGAGTTGCCGGTTTGGCCGTACTCGGTTTGAGTCTTTTCTTCATCTTTTTCCTTAACTATTTCATGAAAGGTGAAGGAAGCTTTTATGATGAAATGACCATTGTCCTAGAAGCACTTGCTGGTTTCTCTTTGGGAGCAGAGTCGATCGCACTTTTTGCACGTGTAGGTGGAGGTATTTATACCAAAGCTGCCGACGTTGGTGCTGACCTCGTAGGAAAGGTGGAAGCTGGTATTCCAGAAGACGACCCAAGAAACCCAGCAACCATCGCTGATAACGTTGGAGACAACGTGGGTGACGTTGCAGGTATGGGGGCTGACCTCTTCGGTTCATATGTTGCAACCGTTTTGGCATCCATGGTATTGGGTAACTACATCATTCGCGACATGTCTGAAGCCGGTCAGGTAGAAGCTGCATTCAACGGAATGGGTCCTATCCTCCTTCCCTTGATGATCGCAGGAGTAGGTATCCTTGCCTCAATCGCGGGAACCTTCCTTATTCGCGTGAAAAACAACGAAGCAAAAGAAGCAGACGTTCAACGTGCTTTGAACGTGGGGAACATCACCTCTATTCTTATCTCAGCCATCGCAGGTTGGTTCTTGGTCGACTGGTTGTTGCCCGAAACCATCACCGGAATGGAATTCTTTGGTGAAGGCGTTAAAAACATTCCTAGCCGTCACGTATTCTACGCTACACTCGTTGGTTTGGCCGTGGGGTATTTGATCTCCCTATTTACCGAGTACTACACTGCTTTAGGGAAAAAGCCTGTGCTTGATATCGTGAAAAACTCTTCCACTGGTGCTGCTACAAACATCATTGCTGGTCTTTCTACCGGTATGATCTCAACAGCTTCTTCTGTAATCCTTTTTGCTGCTGCAATTTGGGGTTCTTATGAGCTTGCTGGTTTCTACGGTGTTGCAATTGCTGCTTCTGCGATGATGGCTACTACGGCTATGCAGTTGGCAATTGATGCTTTCGGACCAATTGCCGATAACGCGGGTGGTGTTGCTGAGATGAGTGAACTTCCTGCCGAAGTTCGTCAGCGTACCGACATTTTGGATTCCGTAGGTAACACCACTGCTGCTGTAGGTAAAGGTTTTGCCATTGCTTCTGCTGCACTTACTGCACTTGCACTCTTTGCTGCATATGTAACTTTCACTGGTATTGAAGGAATCAACATCTTTAAGGCCGATGTACTTGCTGCTTTGTTTATTGGTGGAATGATCCCGGTTGTTTTCTCTGCATTGGCGATGAAATCGGTAGGTAAAGCGGCGATGGAAATGGTGATGGAAGTTCGCCGCCAATTCCGCGAGATTCCAGGTATCATGGAAGGTACAGGAAAACCAGAATACGGCAAATGTGTAGAGATTTCTACCAAAGCTGCTTTGAAAGAAATGATGTTGCCTGGAGCGATTACCATTGTTACACCACTCATCATTGGATTTTTGATGGGAGCTGAAGCCCTTGGTTCTTACATGGCTGGTGTAGCTGTTTCTGGTGTTCTCTGGGCGATCTTCCAAAACAACGCTGGTGGAGCTTGGGACAATGCCAAGAAAAGCTTCGAAGCTGGTGTGGAGATCAATGGTGAGATGACTTACAAAGGTTCTGAAGCTCATAAAGCGGCAGTAACCGGTGATACCGTTGGTGATCCATTCAAAGATACTTCTGGTCCGTCCATGAACATCTTGATCAAGTTGACGTGCTTGGTTGGACTCGTGATTGCTCCTATCCTCGGAAACATGGAAGGAAATGGTCATGGAACCGACCACGGTAACAACATTGAGCACAACGAGAACAACACTGACACGGAAGCAAACAGCATTGGCTTTTACGATGCAGAGTAAGTTTCGCGGCAATGCCATTGTGATCATTTCACTTTAAAACAATAAACATGAAGAAGTTTTTAATTGCAGCCTCCTTCGGAATCCTCCTTGCAGCTTGCGGAGGAAGCAAAGAAGAAGCCAGCACCGAAGCGGGATTGACTGCTTGTGAATGCGCTGAACTCACCAACAAAGCGAAGAAAGATACCGAAGCATTGAATCAATGTGTCGAATTGCGTAAAGACGAAGCCTTCCAGAAGGAATACACTAAGTGTGTAGCTACGATGATTACAGGGAAGAGTTCTGACCAAGTGAAGATCGTTTCTGGAGATGAGGCTTCGGTTGTGCTCCCTAATGATAACAGTTATAGCCTTGCTGGGAATGTTTTTTGGACAGGTAAAAACTTAGCGGGAACCGTTCACAATGGCGACATCCAAGTGAAATCGGGGATTGTTTTGGTTGAAAATGGACAAATCAGCAAGGCAAAGGTTGTTTTGGACATGAATACCATTCAAAACAAAGATCTCGATGAAGGAAAAGCGGCTAAACTCGAAGGACACTTAAAGAGTGACGATTTCTTTGGGGTTGAAAAGCATCCTGAAGCTACTTTTGAAATGACCAGCGCTGAGTTCATGGAGAACAAAGCTAAAGTCGAGGGAACGCTAACCATCAAAGGGATCAGTAAGCCGGCGAAAGCTACCTTGGTATATTCTGCCAATGGTGAAGATGGTATTGTCGTTTCTGGATCAATGATGTTCAACCGCGCGGAATTTGATGTTCGTTACGGTTCAGGTTCCTTCTTCGATGATTTAGGAGATGACTTGATTAAGGATCAAATCGTGATCAAATTCAACCTCAAAGGGAAGAAAGACGAGGCTGGTGCTTAAAACCAGTTTTGCCACATAAATACGTACTAATAAAAAAGCCTTCTCTTCGGAAGGCTTTTTTAATGCTTGATAATGCTGAATGATTCATGTACGGGTCATCACTCAAAATAGTCCATGAATCTCCGCATCAATGCGCTGCACAATACCACTAAAATCTTCGGGATCTTCGTGGAAGTTATTGTTGTCTACATCAATGACAAGAAGCTTCCCTTTGTCATAAGTTGAAATCCACGCTTCATAACGTTCGTTCAAACGTGTGAGGTAGTCTAGACGGATGGCTTCTTCGTAATCTCTACCTCGCTTTTGAATTTGACTCACCAAAGTAGGAACCGAGGCACGCAAATAGATCAGAAGATCCGGCGCTGCAACGAACTTGTCCATGAGTTCAAAAAGTGAGAGGTAATTTTCGAAATCTCTGGTCGTCATTAGCCCCATTGCATGCAAGTTGGGGGCGAAAATGTAAGCATCTTCGTAGATGGTTCTGTCCTGAATAATCTTCTTACCACTTTCACGCATTTCCTGCACTTGAGCAAAACGCGAATTGAGGAAGAACACCTGCAAATTGAACGACCAACGCTGCATGTCTTTATAGAAGTCGTTCAGGTATGGATTATCATCAACACTCTCGAAATGAGGCGTCCATTTATAATGTTTTGCGAGACGAGTGGTCAGGGTCGTTTTTCCGGAACCGATGTTACCGGCAATGGCAATGTGCATAGTATTGTGAATTTATTCAGGCATTCGAAATTACGAAAAACTTGATGGCTCTTTGACGAAATATGTCTCTTGTTTCGGTTTTTTATCAACGACACAAAATGAGCTGTTCTCCACTTAAAAAACCATGCAAATGTGCATTTTTTACTGCTGCTCGGGGAGGAAAGGGCAAACTGGGAACTTCGATTTCTTCAAATCGATAGTCCATCCAACGATATTTGAGCACGGCACCCTCTTTTTTGGTAATCAAGAGTTCACCCTTTCTCAGATGAACGTGTTCAATATCGGGCATCTCAATTTTTCGAATCAAGGTTCCGAAAAGATCGAATACCAAAAATCCAAAATCCTCTTCCCAGACATACAGTTGTTGGTTGCTTTCAAAAAGTTGCTCGGGATACAGTCCGTCGATTCCCAAAGCACTTAAACTACCCGAGGCGGTTACTTCATTGAACCCTCCATCAACCCGAATAATCTCTTGCCGTTGCGCATCGAACATCCAATAGTGGTTATCAATACTCGAACAGATGGCCACCGCCATTCCATCATACACCCGAAAGAGGTCGATTACTTCACTCTGCGCCGACAAAGTATTGTCCAAAATCACCAATTTTCCGGCATCTTGATAAAACACAATGGGTTTCAGAGCGTCTCTCACATCGATGGACTGGATATCGCCAAAGGCCAGCTCGGAATAGAAAGCCAACTCTCGTCCTTTGGTATCGAACATCACCACTTTTTCTGGCGTCCACAAATAAGTATGCCCTAAAGCATCCATGTCCAAAGAAGCTTCTTTATTTGCGGGCAATTCAGCTATGGTGACCCAAGCCAAAAAGAAAAGCGGGATGCATGAGATGCCTTGAAAAATCATTGTTCTACCATTACGTTTTCGTTCTCAAGAAAGGAATTCACTTGTTCAAGAATCTTGCGATCATTGCTGAGTCGAGGCACTTTGTGTTGCCCGCCGAGTTTTCCTTTGGACTTCAACCAATCATAAAATGTGCCACTGGGAACACCTTTGATGGTGGGAAACCCTAAAGATAAATCGGAAGAACGCTTGGCTTCGTAATCGGTATTCAATTCTTTCAGGCTATCATCTAAAAGTTTAGCAAACGTGCTCATTTTCTGAGGCTTGGTATCAAATTCAATGATCCACTCATGTCCGCCACTTTGCTTGTCCTCCATGTAAATGGGTCCGGCAGTAAAATCATTGATCACCGCTCCCGTGGCAATGGCTGCTCTTCGAATCGCTTCCTCAGCATTATCAATGATCAGCTCTTCACCAAAAGCGTTAATGAACAAGCGGGTTCTTCCAACCACTTGAATGCGGTAGGGGTCCGTAGATGTGAACACAACGGTATCTCCCAGCAAGTACCTCCACAGCCCAGCATTGGTGGTAATGATCAAAGCATAGACTACCCCTATTTCAACCTCATCCAATTGCAAGGTAGGAGGATGATCTTCGCAGAGGTGCTCCATGGGTAGAAATTCATAAAAAATTCCATAGTCCAACATCAGGAGCAAATCGTCTGACCCCGCTTTATCTTGTATGCCGAAAAAACCTTCACTGGCATTGTAGGTTTGATAATAATTGAGACCTGAATAACCTACGATTTGGTCAAATTGCTGACGATAAGGTTTAAAGCTCACCCCTCCGTGCATGAACAATTCAAAATTGGGCCATACCTCTTTGATGCTTGATTTTCCTGTAATTTCGAGGATTCTCTTGAAAAGCACGAGCGTCCAAGAAGGAACACCAGCCACCGTGCTGACGTCTTCATCCTTCACCGCCTGCGCCATTTTCTCAATTTTTTCTTCCCAATTGTCCATCAAGGCGATATCCTTCCCAGGTGTTCTCCTCAACTCCACCCAAATGGGAAGGTTGTTGATGATGATCGCTGATAAATCTCCCGTAATGGAGCTGGAATCCAAACCAGAAAGGCTACTGCTCCCTCCCATCACCAAGGTTTTCCCTTTATAAATTTGAGCATTTTCGTGGTTATTACAATACATCGCCAAAAGATCTTTACCTCCTTTGTAGTGGCATTCTTCCAAGGCTTCTTTGGTCACAGGAATGAACTTACTTCGATCTGAAGTAGTGCCCGAGGACTTCGCAAACCACTTCACCTTTCCCGGCCAAAGCACATCTTCGTCTCCAGCCATGCATCGATCGATATAAGGTTTGGTTTCTTCGTAATTTCGAATGGGTACGTACGCTTTGAAGTGAGTTAAATCTGAAATCTTCTCAAAATTGTGGTCTCTACCAAATTCGGTGTTTTGCCCCATTTCAATGAGGTGTTCGAACCACTCTTCTTGCACCTCAATGGGATGCTTTCGGAACAAATCAATCTGATGAATTCTTTTCTTGATGAACCAGGAGAAAACGGAATTGAACGGCATGAGCGCGATGTTTAAGTGAGTACAAGATAACGAATACTCTTTTTAATGGAGTACAAATGTTTGGCCATGCGCAGAAAGCGATAAAGAAATGAATTTCAGACCTATCCACTGGAAAAAAATTGCTCACATTGTGGTTCTTTTGCCCCAGCTCATGAGAATTATTTTGACCGAACCCCCTGCTTTGGGCGCTTCTTCGTTTTGGAACAGCCTTTGTGCCTATTTTGGCATGAACACATTAAACGCAAAACGAGTTGCCATTCTCGCCACCAATGGTTTTGAAGAAAACGAATTGAGTTCGCCACTAGAAGCACTTCAGAATGCAGGAGCCAAGGTTGACATTGTATCGGATACCGTGCGTCCTATTCGCTCTTGGAAAAACGATAACTGGGGCAGAACGATGAGCGTAGACCAAGAAATTGGCAGTGCTCGAGCCGAAGATTATGATGCACTTATCTTACCGGGAGGAGTAATCAATCCGGATCGTTTGCGTCGTAACGACAAAGTACAATCTTTCGTTCGCAACTTCTTTCATCAACACAAACCAGTAGGCGCCATTTGCCACGGTCCGCAAGTACTGATCGACGCCGAGGTTCTAGAAGGAAGAAAAATTACTTCTTTTCCAAGCATTCGTAAAGACATCGAGAATGCAGGAGCCCACTGGGTTAATGAAGAAGTTGTTGTAGATCAAGGACTCGTCAGTTCTCGCCGACCAGAAGATCTACCGGCATTCAACAAAAAAATGATCGAGGAAATCAAAGAGGGAAAACACGCTGAACAAGAAGCGTAGTTGACCTACTGCCTACATTATCCGTACTTACTAACCCTAAAAAACACTAAGAACATGAACATTGCAGAAGTAGATAAATTAAAGTCATTGATTGAAGGCATCCCCACTTCGATGTTGGTTACCCACTCATTGGACGGCGGCATCGTTTCTCGACCAATGGCAACGCTGAAGGTGGATGATCGTGGAGATCTTTGGTTTTTTACCGACATCACCAGTAAGAAGTCCACCGAAATTGAAATCAACAGTCAAGTGAACCTCACATTTGTGTCTCAATCGGATGCCACCTATGTGTCCGTATCGGGAAAAGGCGATTTTATTGAAGATGACAACATGAAAAAAGAGCTATTTAATCGGATGAGCAAAGCTTGGTATCCTGAAGGCAGTTCGGACCCAAAACTCAGCTTACTTCGGGTAAAGCCTCAAAGAATAGAATATTGGGACGGAACCAGTAATGGAATGAAAAGAGCCTTTGAGGCAGCACACACCTACATCACTGGTCGAAATAAATTTGAAGCCGAACATGATGTGATGTAATCGAGGGTGGTGGATGTTGGCTTGAGATGATATCTCGAAAAACTGAAAAGAAAAGCAAGAAACGATATTAGGTTTCTTGCTTTTTTAATGGATGATGAAAAGGCAATGGTACGGAGCTAGAATGGAGAAGGAGGATTTATAGGAATTGCACTGCTGACGGGCTTTTGCGCTCTAAATGGATAAACCCCTTTGCGATAAAATATTCTCGGCTACTTAAGCCGCTAGCGAGATCAG
>CAZYPV010000053.1:0-11741 GCA_964649515.1 uncultured Comamonadaceae bacterium
AACTAAATTCCGATCTCAAGGAGTAAATATGGACATCACTTCAAATCCGATAAAAAGTTTGGTTCAAGGAATGCGTCGTACCATCATGTTTTAAATAGCGGCGGCTATCAAGATCAGAACCACTATGTTCGCCAAAATCAATGAAGTTCGAAGCAACCTTTATTTCAACTTTTTTCCAAATCTGGAAAAACAACCTCAACACTTTCAATTTCCAACAGGTCGTCTAAAAAGGCGCTGCTCTGACTCAATCGAATGCTCGTGCAAATTTTACAACGCATTTCATAGATGGGCTCGTTCACAGGCAAATCTCGATCCTTCAACAACTTCATCACATCACCCATACGTTCGTAATCAAAGGTAAATTCCACCTTTTGATGGATCAATCGCTCTTCAATTTCAGTGGCTTCAATGGCCATTTTAGCTGCAGTTCGATAAGCGTCAATCAATCCGCCTACGCCCAATTTCGTTCCGCCAAAATAGCGTACCACTACAATTAAGACATTGGTGATTTCGGCTGAAAGGATGGCTCCGTAAATGGGCTTACCGGCACTGTTGCTGGGTTCTCCATCGTCGTTGGCGCGATAGTGATTGTCGTCCAATCCCAATTTCCATGCATAACAATGGTGTCGAGCAGCGTGGTGAAGCTTGCGGATTTCATCCAAGCGTTCTTTGATTTCTTCTTCGTTATTGACGTTGAAGGCATAGCCAAAGTGCTTGCTGCCTTTGACTTTATGCAGACTTTCTCCAGGCTGGGCTAAGGTAAGATAGGTGTCTAAAATGTCAGACAAATCAAGAAACGGGGTTCAAGTTCACACTAAATACGGTAATTCCATTGGGGTCGCGATCAAAATACAGCTTGTCCAAGGCGCTCATGATGTTTTTTGCGCTGAAATAAGAGGTGTGCAAAGCGCTGTCACTGTTCAGCTTCCATTGAATGGTGTAGGATCCTTCACGATCTTTGTAGTTCTTCACGTAATCCAACATGTGTTGTGTGGCATCTACACGATCTACACCTTCCGAAATGTGAAACAAAAAGCTCTGGTTGTGACGTGGGTTGATGGTGATGAGATGCAGGGTGCTGCGGTTCTCGTGTTCGTCATAGTTGTACACCAAACTGTTTTTACCCAATCCAATGTACTCTTCGATCTCCGTTTGGAGTCGGTTCAACTCAATGTTTTTATCGATGGCCATAATGTTCTTCGCTTAATTCAAAAGTACGGTTTTTGGCGGAAGTTGCCTATCCCTCATGCACAGAATTCGGCTTTAATCCAATTGAGAATATGGGGAGTTCTGGCTTTTGTATTCGGGTACTAAATCCTTAATTCTGCGCACGATTTCACTGTTGTTCTGCTCTCCAAAGAGTTGAATGAGTTCCCGAATTTTCTCAGCTACTTCTGAATGATCGTAAGCCCTCACTTTGGCTTTTAAAATTTTGGGGTGATGAGTTTGGACGGTGTTTTCTTCATCGCTCAAGAGTTCTTCGAAGAGTTTTTCTCCCGGACGAAGTCCGCTGATCTTGATTTCAATGTCTTTGTCCAATTCTAGTCCGCTCAATCGAATCATGTTCTTGGCCAAATCGATGATGCGCACACTTTCCCCCATGTCGAACACAAAGATTTCCCCCCCGTCTCCCAAGGTTCCGGCTTCCAAAACAAGTTGCGCGGCTTCGGGGATGGTCATGAAATAACGGGTTACTTCGGGGTGAGTAACGCTGAGCGGACCCCCTTCCTCAATCTGTTTTTTAAAGAGGGGGATGACCGACCCATTGGATCCCAACACATTCCCAAAGCGCGTGGTGATGTATTGAGTTGGGCTGATGGCGTTCTTGCTTTGCGCATAGATTTCAGCTACTCGTTTGGTGGCGCCCATAACGCTGGTGGGATTCACGGCTTTGTCGGTAGAAACGAGTACAAATTGTTCTACTTTGAACTCGTCCGACAAATCCACCATATTCTTACTCCCCAACACATTGGCCAACACGGCTTCACTTGGGTTTTCTTCCATCAAAGGAACGTGCTTGTAAGCAGCGGCATGAAAAACAATTTGAGGACGGGCGTGCTCCATGAGTCGGCGCATTCGATCCAATTGACGTACGTCGCCAATCACAAATTCCACTTTGGCATTGGGGAAGGACAGTGCCAGCTCCAATTGCAGTTCGTACATGGGCGTTTCACCTTGGTCCAGCACAAAAAGTTGTTCGGGTTGGTAATTCAAGATTTGACGCACAAGTTCACTTCCAATGGATCCTGCTGCTCCGGTTACCAATATGCGCTTGGCGTGAAGTTGGTCGTGCAAATGCGCCTTGTCGAGTTCAATTCTTGGTCGGCCCAATAAATCCTCAATTTTCACCTCCCGCAATTGCCGCAAACTCAACTCGCCCTTGATCCATCGTTTCACCGGAGGCACGTTCATCACTTGCACTTGGTGTTTCAGTGCGAGGTCAATGAGTTGTTTTTTCCTTTCGGCAGACAATTCCTGAACGGAGATGATGAGTTGCTCGTATTTACCGCTGCTGAACAATTCTTCGGTTTTGCTGCTGTGAAAGATGTTCACTCCTTCGAGTTTCTTTCCCGCTTTTCGTTCGTCATCATCCACAAAGGCCACTACCTGATACCCCGATTTACTGTCGCGGTCAATGGTTCTTTTGGTGATGATTCCACTTTCTCCAGCCCCAAAAATGATGACGCTTACTTTGCTTTTACTGGGGTTCTTGAGCTCAGAATAGAGGACTTTCACCCCAAGTCGCACACCAATCATCAAGAAAGTACTCATCAAGAAGTCGATGAAGATGATGGAGAAGGGGAGGAAGTACTTTTCATCATACCCGAAGTACCTTCCTGCATTCAGCAAGCAAAAGGTGATGCTTCCCAGGAGGAGGAATATGGTAATGCGCTGTGCGTCTTGTGTTCCGGTGTATCGAATGATTCCTGCATAGGTTTTGCCGAGGTAGAATGAGGTGAGGCGAACAAGCAGAAATAAGGGGAGAAATGTGAGCGCAAGCCGAAGTTCGTTTTGGGGCGGGTTGAACTCAAATCGCAAAAGGTAGGCTGTGGCCAATGAAAATATACAGATGAGCACATCCAAGAGGAAGATCATCCAACGCGGCGTATTTCGGTTCGGCAAGAACATCCCGCGAAGATAGCAGAAACCTTCTTAACCTTCGAAGGCAATGGAGAACACAAACATTCGCGTTCTGAGCGATTCGAGGGGTTCTGCAAAAATGGTGGGTTCCTGAATTAAGAGGTTCTGAAATCCAAAGGCGGTTTTCATTTCGATCGAAAGCTTGAAAAAAGGAAGAAAGAAGTCAAATCCTCCTCCAACTTCCATGGCAAAATCATTGTCTCTCAGTCGGATAATCACTTCATCCCCACCAAGGTTGTTCACGTCTTTTTGCGATTGCATGTCCCGCCCATACTTCCCACCAATGAGGCCATACGCGGCAAAATTATTCACGCGGTTGGTGCGCAATTTTAACAGCAATGGAAACTCTAGAAATACACTTTCGGTCCGTTTCAATAGCTCAAAAGGTTCATTATCACGCAAAAAACGGTAGTTCAATCCTCGATCTTGAAAAGAAAGTCCAGGCAAAAAGCGAAGGTGGATGTTTGGCGTAAGGTCCCAGGACGCAAGCAGCGCAAGATTGAAACCACTTTGTGCTTGATTGGCTATTCCTTGTAGCGAATCGTTAAAGGTGTAGTCGGGCTTGTATTGAAAGGCAAAGTCGGATGAATTGATGCTCAACAAAAAACCGAAGTGGTACTTTTTCGAATCAAATTGAGGCAGGTTTCGCATGCGCTGCATTTGAGCAAAACTTCCTAAAGAGATACAGAATAAAACGAGTAGCAGGGTGAAGTGCTTCATGGTTCAGTGTTTGAGCTATTCAAAGGTAGAAAACGAAATCCGTTCTTTGATATTGTCCGTCTTTTCTTACGTCATTAGGTCATAAATGTTCGCCAAAGTACAGTAATCAATATCCCATAAAGGAGAGCACACACCATCAGCGCAACCAGGGTGAGTGTGATTTGGATGAGCGGTGAATAGATCCAATACGCATTTTCGAGCTGTTGGTCTTTGTATTCTTGGTAATCCATGCTCTCCATGATGGGGTTGGCTTCCTGCATTTCCACAAAGTACTCAGGGGTGATCACTTTGTCAATTTGCGCTTCTGCCAATGCTTTGCGCTGTTGAACTTCTGTGGGGGAGATGACAAAATAATAACTCCCAACCAAAATGGTAGCGAGCAGCGCATAGCTCACGGTGGCTTTGCATACGTCTTTGACGGTGTCGAGCAGAGTGAAATCTTTCGCTTTTCCATCACTGGTGGTATGTTGATATTTGTACCGCACAGCAAAGGCTGCGATCAACACAATGAAAAACATATTGAGCATGGAACCGAAGATTACGTTGTCTTCAATACTGATCCACGATCGCATGGTGAGCTTCAAGATGAGCCAAAGGGCGGCACAGATCCAAAGGAGGCGATTTGATGTCATAAAGAAAAAACCCCGTCAAAGACGGGGTTGTTTTAATGGGTGCTATTTTTCTTAAGAATTCATGGAAATCAAGAACTCTTCGTTGTTTCGTGTATTTGAAATGCGATCTTTGATGAATTCCATGGCTTCAATGGGGTTCATGTCTGCAAGGTGACGTCGAAGGATGTCAATGCGCTGCAAAACTTCTTTGTCCAACAAAAGATCGTCTCTTCGAGTACCCGATGCAAGGATGTCAATTGCTGGGAAGATGCGTCGGTTCGAAATGCGTCGATCCAACTGCAATTCCATGTTACCGGTTCCTTTGAATTCCTCAAAGATCACTTCATCCATTTTCGATCCGGTTTCGGTCAAAGCGGTAGAGATGATGGACAAAGATCCGCCGTTCTCAATGTTACGAGCTGCTCCAAAGAATCGTTTTGGTTTGTGCAATGCGTTGGCATCAACACCACCGGTCAACACTTTTCCTGAGGCTGGAGATACGGTGTTGTATGCTCGAGCCAAACGGGTAATACTGTCCAAAAGGATGCACACGTCGTGTCCACATTCCACCATTCGTTTGGCTTTCTCAAGCACGAGGTTGGCGATTTTTACATGGCGCTCTGCGGGCTCATCAAAGGTAGATGCAATAACTTCAGCATTTACTGAACGCTTCATGTCGGTCACCTCTTCCGGACGCTCATCGATCAAAAGAATGATCAAATAGGTTTCTGGATGATTGGCAGAGATGGCGTTGGCCACGTCTTTCAACAAGGTAGTTTTACCTGTTTTTGGTTGTGCTACGAGCATTCCACGCTGACCTTTCCCGATAGGAGAGAAGAGGTCCATAATGCGGGTTGAAATGTTTTTCGATTTTCCGGCCAAGTTGAATCGCTCGTTCGGAAATAGAGGGGTAAGGTATTTGAAAGGAACACGGTCGCGCACTACTTCCGGACTACGCCCATTGATCTTATCAACCTTAATGAGTGGGAAGTATTTTTCGCCTTCTCTTGGCGGACGAATAGCTCCCACTACAGTATCTCCTGTTTGGAGTCCGAAAAGCTTCACCTGCGCTTGCGAAACGTAAACATCGTCTGGCGAGTTCAAATAATTGAAATCACTGCTTCTCAAGAATCCATATCCATCGGGCATCATTTCGAGAACGCCCTCCGCAATGATCAAACCATCGAAGTTGTAACCGTGTTCATCGGCTTTCCCTTTGTTTTGGTGTTGATTGCGATTGTTGTTTTGGTTGCGGTTGTTTCGTCCTTGTCGCTCACCTTGATCGTTTTTCGAGTTGCGATCGTTGTTGCGGTTGTTGTTGCGGTCGTTATTGCGGGGCTGACGATCGTTTTGATTGCGATCGTTGGGCTTGCGCTGCTCCCGTTTGTTGTCATCACCTTCTGCAGGTGCGCCCTCTGTTTTTTCAGCTGAGTTGTTCTCAGTATTTCGGTTTTGTGGCTGGCGAGGTTTGCGCTCACGTTGATTTCTTTGGCGTGGCTCTTGAGGCTTCCCTTCTCCGTCTTCTTTGCCTGCAGCGTTTTCGTCGTCAACAGACTTGGCTTCAGTGCTTTCTTTCTTCGGAGCATTTCTCTTTGGGCGAGGGGTTCTGGCCGGACGCTCTGTTGCTGGTTTTGGAGTTTCAGCTTCTGGCTTGGCTGTTTTCTTTGGGTTGACGGCCTGTTCATCGAGAATGATGTAAACGAGCTCTTGTTTTTTCAACTTTTCAACCTTTTTGATATCCAATGCTTTGGCTATCTCACGAAGTTCGGCAACCTTCTTGCCGTTCAGTTCAATAATGTCGTACATGTAGTATAAATAAGACTAACTTTTTTGGAGTCTGTTTTTGAATGGAAATAAACGTTGAACGAGAAGATGTTTCGCTTCAACGGTCGGAATCGACAGCACAATAATACGATATTTTTCTTCCATGGTTCCAATTCACTTCGCTTTTTCTCAACAAAGGGCTGTCATTAAGCTCTGGAGTTCTTCTATCTTTGTCCAAAATTTTCAATTATGATTCAACGCGTTCAATCGCTTTATTTCTTGTTAGGGGCTGTGGCCTTGTTTCTGGTCTATGTTTTTGATATCGCTGTTTTTAAAGACATGGCAGAGCTAGAATACCAACTTTCTGCGTTTTCTTTTTCTCGGGGTGAAGCGTTTTTTGTGGTGAAAGGAAATGTGATGATGAACCTTCTTGTCGCGTTGAGTGGGGGAGTGATGCTCGCAAACATTCTCCTCTTCAAGAACCGAAAATTACAGCGTTCAATTGGACGCCTGATCTACCTTTTGCTCCTGTCTTTGATTGGGTGCATGGTGTATTTTATTCTCACTAACCAAAATAGTCCGCAAGTAAATGAACTCACGATTCAATACTACAGCGTAGGCTTCTACCTTCCTTTCTTCGCGTTTTTGATGACGTTCATGGCAAACCGAGGCATTCGTAGAGATGAGCAATTGGTGGCTTCTTTAGACCGTTTGCGATGAAAAGGAAGGTTTCGTCGGTATTTTTTTTGCTCCTTGTGTTGACGGTGTTCGTGGCCTGCAATTCAAACATGGAGGCTTTTCAGCAGTGGTCAACCACAGAAGATGCAGCACTTATGGAAAAAGAACTTCCCATGCTGGGGCAACATACCCAGGTTTTGGAGTTCCATAAGATGATGCTCATGGAATGTACCGATCAGAAACAGCAACCCTATCCTCAATTAAATGCGCTGCTGGACAGCATGACGGTGCTTCGTTCCCAAGTTCAAAGCAGACGTATGGAGCTCAAAAAAGAGCGGTCGATACTTTGGGATGAAGGAAAAGCGTCTAAAAAGAAGTTGGATGAAGAGAAAGCAAAAGCAGAAATTGCTCAACAACAAACCAGTAGAGATACAGCGGCTTTCCAAAGGCATTATGCAGACTATCAATCTTTGGTGAACGAAAATGGGATCGTCTTCATCTCTCATGCTACTTATGCCGATAGCCTCCTCGAGCGTTTGATTCAATGGGAAGACAGTTTGGAGTACCAAGGTGGAAGCATTGCTCAAAGTAAGCGACGTTTAGACGGGGTCGGGATGCCAAAAACAAGCGGTTTGTACATCGATTACTACCAGCCCATTTCGCAAATGCAGCTCCTTCACAAAGAGTTTCAAGGAATGTTGGTGGGCTTGGAAAATGCGCATTCGAGGTATTTGACTGCCCGACCAGATGAAGGTTTCTTTTACGGACCTTTTCTCGTTGATCGTCCTGATGTCATCACCACCGAGGGAATTTTTGATCGATTGGACAGCACCATGAAGCGCTTTCGAATTGAAGAGCAAAATGCTTGGCTCAAGATTCGTCGTTAATCGCTCCTCGCTTGCCCAATTCAACCACCTGCATGTTTTGCATTTTTCCTTCGTGAATTTCAAATTTGATGAGGGTTCTCATTTTGTGAAAACCGTGAATTCCCGCTGCTCCGGGGTTGATGTACCACACACCAAGTTGTTGGTCTTTTTGCACTTTGAGAATGTGAGAGTGTCCGCAAATGAAGACGTCCGGACGAATTTGTTGCAAGCGTTCTCGAATGCCTTTGGCGTAACGCGGTGGCCTTCCTCCAATGTGAGTCATCCAAACATTTAAGCCTTCGCATTTGATGTACAGGTGCTCTTTGTGCATTCTCCGTAGCTCGTGACCGTCAATATTCCCATATACCGCTCGGTAAGGTTTAAGTGCGGAAAGTTGATCCGAAACCGCAGCATTACCAATGTCTCCCGCATGCCAAATTTCGTCGCAATCGGAGAGGTGGTGAAGGATTCGCTCGTCGAGATAACCGTGGGTGTCTGATATTAATCCTATTCTTTTCATCTTATTCAGTGGACGAAGTTCATAAAAGAGCAGGGATTTTGCTCAATATCGGTAAGGTATTTGATTACTTTGAGGAAACTATTTTTTTATGCTGTCTAGAATTGTTCTCTTTACCTTCTTCATTTTCATGCAAATTGCCGCTTTTGCACAACAGGGTCGGCGTTTTTCTGTGGACGACAAGAAAGCCATCAACGCCTATGTTGAGGCGGAGCAACACTATCGTATTCGACTTTATGAAGAGGCGGAGGAACAAATCAATAAAGCCTTGTCTCGAGAACCCAACTTCGTAGAATGTTACCTTCTTCGAGCTCAAATTCAAACCGACCTGAACAACGATGAGGCGGCCAGAAAGGCACTCCGAAAAGCCGTCGAAATCAATGCTTCCTTCTTTCCCGCATCCTTGTTTTACTTAGCGGCACTCGAGCAGAGAATGGAGAACTACACCGATGCACGTGAATACTTCCTTCGCTATGCCAGAGCTTCAAAAGACGATGACCCATTAAAAGAAAAGGCCCAATTGGGCATTGAAAGCTGTGATTACGCACTCTGGGCTTTGGAAAATCCAGTGCCCTTTCAACCCGAAAACCTAGGACCGGAAATCAATTCAGACCGACCAGAATACTTCCCCTGCATGACGGCCGATGGGGAAACCATTCTTTACACGCGTCTTCTGAAAGATGGGCGAGCGCTTCAAGGGAAGCAGGAAGATTTCTTCATCTCCCAGAAAAAAGATGGAAAATGGTTGCCCAGCTTGCCTTTGAGCGACGTGAATACGATTCAGAATGAAGGAGCGCCTACCTTAAGCTTGGACGGACAAGTACTCATCTTCACCGCTTGCGAGAACATCGACGGCTGGGGGAATTATTCAGGAAAGGGTAGCTGTGATTTGTTCTTCACCCAAAGAAGCGGAAATCGATGGGATCAACCAAGAAACATGGGAAAGGTCAACTCTTACAAATGGGAGTCGCAACCGTCCTTTTCTGCAGATGGAAGAACCTTGTATTTTGTTCGTGGGGTGAGCGGTGGAAATGGAATATCCAGCCAAGACATCTACACTTCGCACATCGGAGAAGATGGTACGTGGACGGATCCAGAAAAAGTCAAAGGTTCGGTCAATACTCCTTTTGAGGAAGAGAGTGTTTTGATTCATCCTGACGGACAAAGCCTTTACTTCGCTTCGAACGGTCACCCAGGAATGGGAGGGATGGACCTGTTTGTGAGTCGTAAATTGAGTGATGGAACTTGGGGAACACCCGAGAATCTAGGGTATCCCATCAACACGGGAGGGAATGAAAACAGCATTCTCGTGGCTGCAGATGGGAGTTTGGCCATGTTTGCAAGCGATCGGGAAGGCGGCTATGGCGATTTGGACCTGTATTCCTTCACCTTACCAGAAGCCCGAAGAGCAGGAAAAGTGAGCTATGTAAAAGGGGAAGTGTTCGATGCGGTGTCCTTCAGGAAGTTGGAAGCGAGTTTTGAACTCATTGATTTGGCCAATGGTGAAGTGGTGGTTTCTTCTTTCAGCAACCCGGGAGATGGAAGCTTCTTGGTGTGCTTGCCTCCCAACAAAGATTATGCATTGAACGTGAGCAGACAAGGGTATTTGTTCTATAGCGATCATTTCTCTCTGGGTGAAAATAGCACGGAGCCTTTTAGCTTGGAAGTTCCTTTGAAGAAGATCAGAGAGGGTTCATCGGTGGTGCTGAACAACGTTTTCTTTGATACCGACAGCTATACCTTGCGCGATGAATCCAAAATTGAATTGGAAAAGCTGGTGCAGTTTCTAGAAAGCAATGCTGCGGTGGCCATTGAGATTGGTGGTCATACGGATGATGTTGGTTCTGATGACGATAACCAAGTCCTATCCGAACGCAGAGCGAATGCCGTGGTGGAGTATTTGGTGTCGCGCGGCATTGCTCCAGAACGGCTCAGTTCCATGGGGTACGGCGAGTCTGCACCCTTGGTAGCAAATGATTCTCAGGAGAATAGAGCGAAAAATAGACGTACTGAATTCAAGATTCGTTGAAATATTTCGTTATCTTCCGGTCTTACGATCAATGAAAGCCCAATGAACTCCAAAAGCATATTTCTTTTTGTCCTTCTTTTTTTGGGAGGGGTATCCAGTTGTTGCGAAGAACCTACGCTTATTTTTGTCGCCCCAGAAGAGCTGCACACCGCTCACATGAACAATGAAGGACCGTATCCCGTAAATGCCGAGATCAACGAAATTCCTGCACAAGCATACGTCTTGAGCGCAAGGATTAAGATGGATGCCGTATTGTACGTCGATCAACCGTCCACAAAGAAGGCTCCTTTCCAAATTGGAATGAGCGCAAAGGCCGATGGATGTTATGATTTTGAACAAATTAATGAACATTGGGTAGAAGGTTGGGACATTTATAGTTTGAATGATTTTGACGCGGCACATCCTTCAGGAAGTAAGGTGAGCGACCTCTTTGAATTGTACAGCACCACATGCATTTATACCGAAATGTCGCCCGGAGATGAGGTGATGCAGTTTGCTTTATATGCAACACCGGAGCAAAACGAACAGCAATTCATTCTCGATGTCTATTTCAACAATGGAATTGTTCTACGGGATACAAGCAGTGTGGTATGGCTCAATTAAAACACCTTTTTGCTCTCTTGTTTTTCTGTGCTTTGGCAGGCCAGCTTTTTGCTCAAGATGAAGAGAAGAAGTGGGCAAATCTTGAAGTGGATGCGGGGCTTTTGGGCTTGAGTAGTTTCCTCATGACGAGCTCCAGTCCATTCACCATTTACGATCCTCAAGATTTCGAAAGCCTGGTGAGTCTGCAAATCTCTCGGGTGAAAGAAGACCGTTGGGGGCTTTGGTTGGGCTACTCTCGTTCCTCATCAAATGCCGATTTGAGGGATGAAGCTGAAGACTTTAGTCAGCGACTCGCAGCTCAACATCCAAACGACTTCATCTTTGACATTAACGATTCTACCTACACCTTCAAGCAAGTTAGAAAGCACCTTCATTTCGGTGTGATGAAACGCCAGAAATTGGGAGGGATTCATTTGAATTTTGGTGGTGGAGTTGGAGCGTATTATCCATTGGCCGGACCCGGAATTCAGTTTTTGGTAAAAGAACAAGGAAGCAATGTTCGAAGCGAATACACCTACAGCTATGGAGAAAGGAACGCGTGGAATTGGAGCGCAATGGCTTACCTTGATGCTGACAGATATTTACACCGAAGCAGCAGTCTCGAGTGGAAGGTTTTTGGACGGATTTCTTGTCTCGGTTTTGGAAAAATCCAAGAGATCGAAGAACGCAAAGCCCCTCTTCATGTTCCCGCAACTTTCACCTCAATCGAAGATCAAGGAATGTCCTTGCGCCTGGACCTTGTTATTGGTTTACGCCTGCGTTTGATCAATATGGAAGCTTGGAAGATGTTCAAGCGCTAGGCATTGTTTTCA
>CAZYPV010000053.1:11841-22898 GCA_964649515.1 uncultured Comamonadaceae bacterium
GCGTTTGATCAATATGGAAGCTTGGAAGATGTTCAAGCGCTAGGCATTGTTTTCAGATGCAATGTAGGTTTTGAATCAATGAGTGCCTTAAAAAGAGTAATACCGATTGCCTTCAGCTCAAAAAAACATTGCAAGTCTTGCAAAGCAATTTCGTTCTTTTTGAAGCGATTAAGACGCTCTGAAATGAAGCGCTTGTTCAATTCTAAATTAGGAGCTGAGCACCAGTAATTTTGAATTACACAAAGAGATTGGGACGTTTTTCAAGTGGCATTCAGATCAGGTTTTGGGACGAAATATCGATACAAAAATGGGATTGCGATCCAATGATTCTTATTTCTAGGAGGAGCGAAATTGAAAGTTAAAAATTGAAATACTTCATCATTCTGAACGTTCTTTGCGGAGACTAAACTTCACACCATGCAGCAGCGTTTTATCTTAAAAGTGGGTATTCTTACAAGCCTTTTGTTTTTTGGAGGTTGCACAGGATGTTGCGACGAAACGATTGAGTTCTACATTGAAGCATCCGATGTACACACGGTTCATTACAACAATGCAGGAGAAAATCCGGTACATTCCACAAGCAACAACATTCCCGCAGAAGCCTATGTGCTCGGAGCCTATTTTGATTTACAAGATTACATTGCTGAAAACCGAGGATGGGAAGGTGTAAACTTTTCGAATCGAGCCTTAGCTGCAAGTTGCTTGGAAGAATACCGCTTGATTCATGACATTCGTTCATGGGAAATCAGGAGTTTGTATGATTTTGATGAGGATCATCCTGCGGGAACACCGCTCAACGAATACTTTGCTGAGTACAATGATTTTGATTTGAAATCCAGCGTATGGAACTATCAAAGCGATACCTTGCAATTTGCTTTATTTGCCATTCCCGACTCTTCCCGACAGCAGTTTGTATTGGACATTTACTTCGAAAACGACTCGCTCTTGCGGGATACAACAACAGTAGTATGGTTAAATTGAAAAAATTATTTGCGCTTGCTTTATTTTTGATTGCTTCGTTTTGCGGACAAGCGCAGGATGCAGAAGAAGCTTGGGCCAACATTGAGTTGGATGCAGGAATTCTTGGCCTGAGTAGCTATTTGGGGAACTCCAATGGAAACGAAGCGCTTTATCGTCCGGGAAAAGTAGGATCCTTGGTCAATTTCCAGATATCTCGAATCAAAGCCAACAAATGGGGAATGTGGCTCGGGGTGGTGGGGTCTACCAACACCAACGTGGAAAGTGCAGAGAACTATTGGATTTCAGAAGTGAGGAAAAATCATCCCAATGCATTCATCACAACCGCAAACACCGACAACATTAGCAATAACATTATTTTCAGCAGAACCCATTTCATGCTCGGGGTGCTTCGCAGAAAATCTCTGGGTAGCATTCATTTGAACTATGGACTTGGTGCTGGTGCTGTGAGCTTGGAAGGCTTGAGTGAAATTCAAATCAAGGCGAAAGAACTGGGCAACAACGAATTTACTGAGTACAACTATGATTTTGGTCGCTACGACACTTGGAGCTGGAGTGCAAACGCTTATGCAGATCTGGATGTGAAGCTATATCGCAGTGGGAAATTACAATGGATGGCTTTCTTTCGAACATCGCTCATGCTGCACGGTCAAAATGGAGAGGTTTTGGAAAATGTGGAGCCCATCATTGCCCCATCCAGAACGAACATTTTGAGCGATAGTGGGCTTGCATATCATTTAGACATGAACTTTGGCATTCGCTTGAGATTGGTGAATATTCAAAAATGGAAGATGTTTCAGTAGTTGGCCAAACCTCAATCGGCACAACAAAAACGGCTTCAGACAAAGATTCACTGATCTTCCATCCAATACCGCAAACTTTGAGAATCATTATCCCAAAAGATGTGATAGGTGAACTGACTGTACTTCGTGTAACTGTCCTCGGGCACACTGCAATCAATAGGGGTGGGGCTTAAGATGATTTCACCATTTTTGACTTGTAAATCCATCCACGATTGGATGTTTTCACCGTCGTATTCCAATTCTGGTTCATCCTCACCTTCCCACAAATGAAGGTTTTCTTCGTCAAACACCTCTGAATTCACAACCCACCAGTATTCGTAAGCATAATCCACAGGAATGACTCCCATGCATTGCCTTTGTGCAAAGTCCCAAACGAGGGCAATGGTGGACTGCTCATAAAAACCACTTTGCCATCCGGAACGACCAGTCATGGTTGAAAATAAGGCGATCATTTCGTTTTCGCCATCCGCATTGAGGTCGGAAAAGTAAATGTCATCCAAACTTGAGCTGGGATCATCTAAGAATTCGGATAAGTCCGTAGCATTCCACGTTTCTTCTCTCCAAGCCAAATGAACGCTGTTGTTCAAAGAGTCGGAATAAAGAAGCACGCCCTCCATTTCATTGTAGTTCAGAACATCACCAAGGTCCAGCGCCCCAAGTGCTGAAACCTGTTCAATGTGAATGATATCCCGCGGAGTATAGATCATCAAGGAATCGATATCTTCTTGGGCGAAGTTCAAAAAGGGAATCATCAAAAAGGGAAGGAAAATGCTATTTTTCATACCGAAAAATTAGGCACTTCCAGTCTAAAAAACGCCACCAAAGCGCTGTATTGCCTCATTTCTGATCTGTGCGTGGAGGTTTTTCTTTTTTTCGTCAATACAACTAACGGAGCCTCCATTGCAGTCGAATACCCGCATACTCAATTCGAGGAGGGGCAGGGTTGTAGTATCGACCAAAGCCTGCATTGATTTGAAGGAAATCAAAATAGAATTCATCCAGAGCATTGTTGATTCCACCAAACACACTCAATTGGAGCTTCCTTTTTTCGCTGAGCAATTGAACTTCGGTAAAAAGGTTGAGGAGATGATAACTTGGCGTGAAGTCGGTATTCTCGTTGTTGAGCACAATTTTATCGAAGTATTGATGGCTCAAACGAAGGGTCCAAATTGAAAGTAGATTCACGTTGAGTTGTTGGTTGAATCGGTGAACAGGAACACCGGGAACCTGATTTCCATTCTGTTTTTCTGCTCCTTCGGGAAGTTGTGCAAAACGACTGTTCAAGTAAGCATAATTACTGGTGTAGGTGATTTTGTTCAAGAACTTTGCATTTTGAAAGTCGTGATGAACCTCAATTTGCGCCTCCACACCCGTTTGAAGGATGCTTCCGGCGTTGGAGAACAAGGTTTGATCGCCGTCAAGGGTAGCAGGGAGGATGGCATCACGAACGGTGTTGTTGAAAAAGAGTACTTCATAATAGAGCTGTTCTCCGACATTATTCCGCGTTCCCACTTCAAGATTCACTGCGTTTTCTGCGCTAAGATTATTCGAAAATGCCCCGGTTTGGGTGTCCACATATTCAAAAATACTGGGCAATGAATTTCCTGTAGCAATGTTCAAAAAGTACACGCCCCATTTTCCAGTATTCTTGCTTACACCAAGTCTGGGAAGCACGCTGAACTGTGAAATGGTTGTGTCCAAGCTCTGTTGAGACACATCACTAAATCCATCATTCAAATAAGCGTTGTAATTGAGGCTCGTTCCCACTTCAATGATCCATTTTTTATAGGCCAATTGAGCTCCAAGGGCGGTGAAAGCTTCTTGGCTGATGGTGGAATTGTTGTAACGTGGAAACAGGCCGCCTTGCATAAAGTCTTCCTCTACTTCATTTTCATCGTGGTGGTATTCCACACTCGCGTTCAATCGAAGGGCATAATCGTTTTCGTTACGAAGGAGGTACTGCAAGGCCGCTCGTCCGCCAGCGCCTTGCCCTTGCTCACCTTTAATGCCGTTGAAGAAGGGTGAAGTTCCATAAGGATTGAATTTTTCGGTGCCATGGAGGTATCCTGTAAGGGTGTAGTTCCAATGTCGGGCAACGTGTTCGAAGCTTGCCGCAAGTCGATTTCGGGTGCGTTCAACTCTACTATCGTTTTCAATACTGTATTCCCTCGCTTGTTGCGGATTGTCGATGGCTTGATCCAATTGGATGGCTCCTGGAAGACCCCAGGCTCCGTCGAAATGATTGAACCAGAGTTGAACCGACTTGTGATTGTTGATTTGGTTTTTTACGAGGAGGTTGGCCTGTGTTTTGTTGTTGAATTCTTGCTGGCGATAACCTTCAAATTCCTGTGCAATTCCCGAAACGAGTACTTCCCAAGGCCCTTCTTTCAGGCTGAAGGAGGTAGCACTTCTCAAAAAGCCATAATCTCCCAATGTGGATTCGGTATTCAGACGCAATCCAGGTGCTGCTTTTCGTCTTTGGAAAAACATAGCGCCTCCGTTAGCGCTGCCGTAAGCACCTCCAATCGGACCCTTCAACACTTCAATTCCAGCAACATCAAAGGGATCGATGATTTCAAAAGGAGCACTTCCATCGGGATTAGAAATCGGAATTCCGTCGAAATACATTTTAATGTTTCGAACAGCAAAAGGCGAGCGGAGTCCGGAACCCCGAATGCTAATTCTTCTCGATCCACCGAGTCCGCGACTCTCCATCAAGATTCCAGAACTGAGGTTCAAGGCATTTTGAAAGGAAGCTTGTTGGTCTTGGCGAATGCTGCTTTTACCGATGATGCTCGTTGCGCTTGGCGAAATGTAAGCACTCTTTTCCTTGATGCTGTAAGATTGTACAGTAGCAGTTCGAAGGAGGTGAACCGCGGGCAACAATTCCAGCCGAATTTCTTTTCCACTTGCACGCGAATAAACGAAGGACTGCGGAAGGTAATTGGGGTGGGTGATGGTAATCTGACTAATGCTATCCCCAACAATCAGGGCAAACTCTCCCAGCGCATCGCTCACGCGTTCATCCAATTGATCGTCAAACTGCGCGCTCACCTTGGCATTCACAATGGGCAAGCCCGTCTCAGCATCAAGCAAAAAGCCGTTCAAAACCTCAGGAGCTTGACCCTGACTTAAAAATGGGAGTAAAAGAAAACAGCAAAGTCCAGTGAACCTTGCTGTTTTCATCAATTTCAGTAAAGACATGCTTTATTTTACAATGAATGTTTTTGTCACAGTTCCAAGGTGGGTACTCGATACAAAGTAATATTTCCCCGCAGCATACTCGGAAACGTCTAGCGTCATTTTTTGGCTATCCACCATTCCTTTTTTCACGGTTTGGCCATTGAATGAAATGATTTCAAAAGCTGTTCCCAAGAAAGTGTCTTCCAGTTCAATGTTCATCACATCACTTGCTGGGTTAGGGAAGAGCTTCACGTTTTGATCTTGGATGGTCGGCACATTGTCCACCACGTCAAAATCTTCATTGACGAACTCTTTGATGATATTGGGCCCGCTTCCCGGATAAGATGATCCATTCAAGGCAACGTAAACTGCTCCGGTGTAAGGGTTGACGCAAATATCGCGAACACGCTGGTTGAACTCGGAGAAAAATTGATCTTCGCTTTCTACTTGAGTTCCATCATCGTTCATGTGGAGTACAGAGAGTCGCTCATATTGCGCACCCAAACCGCCAAGAACCGCCATCAGAATACTGTTCTGCCATTCGGGAATGGCTGGGTGATTGTAATATTCGATGCCATTAACGGCGATGCAAGGCGACCATGAATCGATGGGGGAAACCACGTCGTTGTCCATACAATAGTCTTGTTCTGATGAAAGGTTGCACATTCCTTCCACTTGCGGCCAACCGTAGTTTCCGTTCATTTCAAGGATGTTCAACTCGTCTTCAGCATTTTGTCCGTGCTCTGAAGCGTAGATGAGCCCGTTCGGCCCCAAACACAGTCCTTGAGAGTTACGGTGTCCGAAAGAGTACACATAGCTATTTGGATCTGGGTTATCGCTTGGAATGCTTCCATCGAGATTCATTCGAAGGGTTTTTCCGCTGAGGGAATTCATGTTTTGTGCAGTGTTTCCATTTCCAACATCACCGGTGGTCATGAGCAATGTATTGTCTTCCAAAACCAAAAGACGCGCACCGTTGTGAATTCCTCCCGCAGGCATGTTGTCCATGATGTACTCTTCACTCACCAAAGCAGTACCGTTCCATTCCCAACGCGCCAAACGCTGTTTGTAATTGGGCCATGAACCATAATTGTAGGCGATGTAGATGTATGGGTTGTTCTCAAAATCAGGATGAGCAACCATTCCGAGCATTCCAGGTTCACCGCTTCCTCCTCCAGCAATGGTGCTTTGAATGTTGAGTACAGTGGTGAAATTTCCCGTTTCAGGATTGATGCGAAGTACTCTTCCTCGACGCTCAGTTGCCCAAATGAAGTCGTCCGGACCCCACATGATTTCCCAAGGAATTTGAACACCCGTTACCAGGTCATATTCTGTGAGTGTTGTTGTTTCGAGCTCCCAAGTGTCTTGGGCATTGCTTTGAAGGCAAATAAGTGCAATGAGTGGAAGTAGAAAACGTTTCATAATATCGTGCAGTTTGTGCGAATATACTAAAGATGGGCATTGAAAAGGACTTACTCGTGCTTCGAAGTACCGACATTCATGGAAGCCCAATGATCTTTGTGTATACAAGAATGTCAAGGATGGTACTTGCTCACTTTCAACTTTGAATGTAAATTGAGCCCAACTTGCAATTGTTCTAATGAAACCAACTTACCCCATACTTGTTCTTACGCTGGTCTTTTCAGCGCTCATTGGTTTTCAATGGGTGCCTTCTGATAAAATGGAAGAGTACCATCGTGAAGAAGACCGTGCCCATTTCAAGATGCTTCAAGCAGATTTGCCTGTGCTTTACAATGGGCTTTTTTCGGGATCTGGGGCTTGTGTGAATTGCCACGGATCAGATCCTGCGGGCATCGCTAGCACCACGAGCATGGGGGAAGATGTTAATGTGGTGGATGATTGGAAGGGATCCATTATGGCCAATTCTGCCAAAGACCCTTACTGGAAAGCCAAGGTTCAAGAGTCAGTACTCCTTAATCCCGACCACCAAGAGTTGATTGAAGATAAATGCACGAGCTGTCATGCGCCCTTGGGCCGACACTCCAAGGCGATTTTGGAAGGGGAGGCGTACAGCATGATTCATTTGTCCACAGATAGTTTAGGTCAGGATGGAGTTTCTTGTGTAGCCTGTCATCAACAATCGCCCCAAAACATTGGAAGTTCATTTTCGGGCGATCTCTTTTTTGAATCCAACCCTTTGGCGTATGGACCGTACATGAGTCCGCTCATCAGCCCCATGGCCCAAGAAACCGGCTACATACCAGAGTTCAGCGAACACATCACTGAGTCTGAAGTTTGCGCCGGCTGTCACACCCTGATCACAAATACGCTTGATTTAGACGGAGTGTACACCGGAACCACCTTTGTGGAGCAAGCGACCTATCACGAATGGTTGAACAGTGAATACGCAGAAGGAGAATTGGCGAGAGAATGCCAGGATTGTCATATGCCTTCACTGGGTGGGAAGCAGCCCATCGTCTTGGCCGCCGGTTATGATACTGAACCGCGATCGCCCTTCTCATTGCACACCTTTAGCGGGGCAAATACCCTCATGTTGAACATCTTGAAAGACAATGCCGAAGCGTTGAACTCCATTGGTACTGAAGCTGATTTTGAAGCCAGCATAGCAGCAACAACGGCATTGCTTCAACAACAAAGTTTACTTCTGAGCACTGAATTTTTGGACCGAACAGCGGACACACTTTTTGCCAGTGTGTCTTTGAGTAATTTGGCCGGACACAAATTTCCATCGGGTTATCCCGCTCGCAGGCTCTTTTTGCAAATCCGACTCATCGATGAGGAAGGAAATACCGTTTTTGAGAACGGACTTTGGGATGAGGATTATTATCTCTTGAATGAGGACGATGGCTACGAGCAGCACCACGATGTGATCCGCTCAGAACAAGACATTCAAATCTATGAAATGGTGATGGGTGACGTTGCAGGAAACTACACCAGTATTTTGGAACGTGGATATAATAAATTGAAAGATAATCGATTGCTGCCTCGTGGGTTCAGTTCTACTCACAGCACTTATGATACCACTCGAGTGGACGGATTGGCCTTGATGGATTCCAACTTTAACCTCGATGAAGGAGGCGTTGAAGGGAACGGAAAAGACCTGCTCTTTTTGAACCTCCCAACACAAGGAAATGACTTGGCTTTAACCTTAGAAGTGGAAGCCTATTATCAAAGCATCCCACCGAAGTTTGTTGATGAACTTTTTGCGATTGAAGATTCTACCATTGCCGCTTTTGAGGGAATGTACAATGCCGCAGATCGCACACCAGTATTGGTGAAAGAAAGTGCTTTGGAAGTGGGGCCATTTGTGGGGATGGATCAACAAACCAAGTTGGAAGAAATTCAATTTGTTCATATCAGCGGAACTCCAAACATCAGCTTTCAAAGCATGGACGCCTTTGAGCTGAAAGTGTACACCGCATCAGGGCAACTTCTATTGGATGAAAAGCAAGCCGCTGGTCAGTATACAAAACGATTGGACATCAGTGCTGGTGTTTATCTCGTGCATTTGAAAGGAAGCAATGGACATCAAGTTCACCGCATATGGGTTCAGTAATGAATAAAGTAAGATTTCAAGAATAACCTACTGCTGATTGGTACAAGTTCTTGAAGAATAGTATATTCCACAACTTAAATCAAACCAAATAACAATGAGACACCTTTACAAACCTGCAAGTTTGGTAATTGCATTGATGGCTTTCTTGGGAGGAAGCGCTCAAGTCAGCTTTACCAATCAGGCCGCGATGCTCGGATCGACGAACGGCTTTAGTTATGAAGATTGTGCTGCCGACATGAACAACGACGACTTGGATGACGTTGTGCGTGTGGTGAGCAATGGAATCTACATCGACTTCCAACAGCCCGATGGCACCTTCAGTCAAACCTATTATCCCATGAACGTTCAAAATCCTCCGTCATGGAGTATTTGTGCTGGAGATCTTGATGAAAATGGCTACACCGATTTGCTCTTCGGAAATGGATCGAGAGTATCTTTTGCCATGGCCAATGACGATGGAACGGCCTTTACAGAAATCGCTTATCCAGAGTATATTTTCTCTCAAAGAACAACCTTGTCAGACATTGACAACGACGGGAATCTCGATGCATTTGTTTGCCACGACGTAGATCAATCACATCCCTACCGAAACGACGGAATGGGAAACATGATCCTCGATCAATCTTTGATCACCACCTTGGACGCTGGAGGTAATTACGCCGCAATTTGGTGTGATTATGACAACGATTGGGACAGCGATTTGTACATCACCAAATGCCGTGGAGGTGCTCCTGTAGGAGATGTTCAGCGTATTAACCTTTTGTACCGAAACAACGGCGATGGGACCTTCACTGAAGTAGGAGCAGAAGCCAACATGAATGATGGTGATCAATCTTGGACCACCGTTTTTGAAGATTTTGACAATGATGGTGATTTTGATGCATTTACAGTAAATCACGACTGGGCAAATCGTTTGATGAACAACAATGGTGATGGGACCTTTACCGACATCATTGCTGGTTCAGGAATTAACGCAAACGACCTCGGTGCTTGGAATTGTGATGCCGGAGATTTTGACAATAACGGCTTTGTAGACATCTTCTCTGAGATGAACGATGAGCTTTATTTGAACAACGGAGATGGAACCTTTACTCCGCAGCAACTCAGCTTTGATTCTGGAGGAATTGGAGATTTCAACAACGATGGATTTTTGGATGTCATCAACGGTAATAATCTCTACATCAACAACACCAACGATAACAATTGGGTGAAGTTCAACTTGGAAGGATTGGTTTCAAACCAAGACGCCATTGGTGCACGCATTGAGATTTATGGAGACTGGGGAATCCAAATCCGTGAAGTAAGAGCTGGAGAAAGCTTCGCACCGTTCAGTTCTACCATGACGCATTTTGGTCTTGGTACCGCTACCGAAATCGATCAAGTAATTGTTCGTTGGCCTTCAGGAATGGTAACAACGTATGACGACGTTGCCATCAACGAATCGCACCACTACATTGAAGTAGGATGTTTGTTGGATCCCAACGAAATTGCTTCTGACAATGGAACAGAATTGTGTGTTGGAGAAACCTTGACCTTAACCGCTGATGCTGGAGATTATGAGTACATGTGGTCGAACGGAGAAACCACTCAGAGCATCGAAGTGAGCGAACCTGGAAACTACAACGTGATCCTATGGCAAGACGATTGTGCTTCAGTATCGAACAATGTATTGATTACCGTTATCACCCAAGAAGAACCCGTCTTGACTGTGAATGGTGAAACGACCTTTTGTGAAGGAGAATCAGTGATTCTAAGTGCTTCTAACGGATCTGGCTACACTTGGTCCAATGATCAAAGTGGACAAAACATTGAAGTGACCACCTCTGGAACCTACTACGTAGAAATTGATGCCATCTGTTCTAACCAACAAATGTTGTCTGAGTCGGTAGAAATTACCGTGCTTCCGGCGGCCGTTGCAGACATCGAAACTGCTCAACAAATTGGAGCACCTGGAACCGTTGAATTGACCGCTGGTGGTGAAAATATCATGTGGTATGCTACTGCCAATGCAGACGAGCCTATCGCCACGGGTAGCACTTTCACCACTCCTGTTGTTGACACTGAATACTCTGTTTGGGTAGAAGCAAATACGCTTTATCCTGGTGCTGAGCAAGAAGGAGGTATGGTTGTGGCAGATTACATGTTGAATGGAGGTGTTCCTTCTACAGGTGCATACAGCTACTTTGACGCCTATGAGCCTTTCACCATCGAAACAGTGGAAGTGAATGTACCACAATCTGCTGGTTCAGGTGTAAGAACGGTACAATTGGTGGACGGAACAGGCACCATGCTTCAAGAGGCTACCTTTGATTTGGCAGTAGGAACTCATACATTGGATTTAAATTTCGAGGTACCTGTAGGAACGGGCTTGACTTTGAGATGTCCGGAAAACAACTTATTCCGATCAAACGCAGGAGTAAGCTATCCATACGCTATTGGAACCGTGGGATCGATTACTGATTCTTTCTATGGCGGAACCTACTACTATTACTTCTACAACTGGGAGGTGAGAACACAAGAATGGATGTGTCCTTCTGAGCGTATCGAAGTGATGG
>CAZYPV010000054.1:0-16587 GCA_964649515.1 uncultured Comamonadaceae bacterium
CCTTTGCGCTCTAAGCCGATAACTTTTTCAAAACCAAAAAGAAAACGAGAAACTCAGAATATTCAGCTCAGCAAAACATAAAGCCGACCAAAAAACAATAACCCAAAAAAACCAACAAACCAAGGGTGAGCCATCTCCGATTTAACGACCAGAAAAAAGAATACAACACTCCACTCAAACCAATCGCCAAAAGCATAAACCACTCCACATCAGCATAAAACAAACCTCCGCTCATAAGCACGAAAAGGAATGAACTGACCATCCTTGCATATCGTGTCTCAGAATCAAAATACACCATCAGAAGTGGGAAGAGCGATAACATCAACCACGCAATGTCAAACAAATCGACAACAGTTCCACGAGACAGACTCGCACCAATTGCAATCAACAAGGGATACAACAATAGATCTCGATCGAAATGGCTAGATCCCGCGAGAAAGAATTGCTTTCCGCGCATTATATAAACAAAGAAAAGCACCACAAACATGCTCAATGAGATCCCAAGTAAAAATCCAAAACTCAATTCTAGCGAACTCCCAAACATTCCAATTTGACCCGTTTGCTGCACAAATTGAACATTCAATATCTCCGACATCAAAAAGCCCAGCATTAATGACAACACGGGCGATGAAAGATACCAGAGCTTCCACTGAGCAGCACGGGCATTCAAAAACAAAAGAGGAAGCAGCGCAATGGTGAATGGATACAATAATCCTGTAAGGAATAAAACTGTACGAACTCCCCACCACTTTTGTCCTTCGATACAAATGAGATAGGTATAAAACAGGACCGGTAAATAAGTTCCCATCTCAGGATAAAAATACCACTGGAAAACAGGAACAAAAAGGCCTAACAAGAAATACTTCAGTGGGAGGCGAATGCAGCCCGATAAAATGGAAAAAGCCAAAAGTTGGAGTATTCCGGGTAAAAGAACTTCCCACGCCTCACCTTGAAATGATAAGCCTTCGAGAGTCCCGGAAAATTTGAGAAAAAGCACGGGCAACATCCATGCGATGAACGCGATTAAACTGTACTTGTACCACGGACCCAATCCTTCGTTCATCGCGCGATGAGCAATCTTGATGTGAACACTTCCGATCCACGGAACACTTGAAACAAATACATACCCTCTTCCAACTTACTCACTGACAGGCTACTCGCATCTAACCGACCTTCAAGAATACTCCTTCCACTCAAATCGGAAATACGATAATCTGCTCCCAAAAATACGGCATCAAAATACACTTGTTCTTTCGCCGGATTGGGAAATAATGCCATTTCTCGGTCGGTAAATTCATCCAAACTTGCCACAATTGTGTTGTCTTCAATCAATTGGTTTTCGAAAGTATACTCGCTAGCCACGAAGGTATCCGGAATCCTAAACACGTAAGCATTCTTGTCCAAATCGCCATAACTTCTGGTCCAGCCGCAGATGACAAACCTTCCCTGTGCATCTTCAATGATATCGAATGCCTCATCGTCTTCTACTCCCCCAAAAACATGGGCGTTGTTCCAAGAACCTTCGTTAATTCGTCGCTCAATGTAAATCCCGTTTCCTCCCAGTCCAAATGTAGCGTCGCTCTTTGCGCAGTTCATTCCCACATCCAGCGCCCATTCGAAACATGCTGCTTCCTGATCTCCGGCCAACTCCACTTGAAAGCGTCCCAATTCCACCCCATTTTCATCCAAACGGAGCAACACATTGTCGTTGGAATAGTCGGGGTCATTGAAGCGGGTATAGGCCAGGCCCAACTGATTGATCTCATCAAAATCCAAATTCTTGGCTTCATAATGAATGGAGCCCTCGGCTGCTTGCTCCCAGCTCCAGAGTTCATTCCAGTTCACGTCAAATGCTTGAATGCAGATATCGGCCCCTTGAATTGGTCCGCGTTCATATGCGAGGTAAACTTGATTGTCAAATGCAAAAGCATCGCTGAGTTGGTTCCTTTCATCACTCTGAAAAACCCATTCTTCTGCAAGACTTCCATCCACATCCAATCGACCTACCCAAAGACTCCCGTTTTCGTGTCCTGCCCGATAGGTTGTACCTGCAAAATAAAGGTCCCCCTGAAACATGAACAGTGCTTTGGCAATGTCCCAAGCGTCACTTCCCAAATAGTTTCTCCACTCCTGCTCCAATGCACCATCCACGAGTTGATATTTCGCTACGAGTGCATCGTAAGTTCCGATTTCGCCGTTGCTGACTTGGGAAAGGACAAAGATTTCGTCTGCTTCATTCACCAATACATCAACTCCTCGCTCACTTCCCGGGTTGAAATAATCGATGGCAAAAGCCGAAGCGTTGAAATCAAGATTTTCATCCAAGTGGACGAGATAGCTCTTGGCCGTATTGGTCAACGGAGCTGATGATGCTCCAAAAAATACATAAGCCCCATCGCTAAGGTTAGCAGCAGCGCGAAACTCTTCGTCCCCACCACTGTCAAGCACGCGCTCTTCCGCAATTTGAGCTTGAAAAGGGTTGCTCAAGATCAGAAAAAGGAAGGTGATCCAACCTGCTATTTTACGGCATCCTGTATTTTGCATAGTTTCTCTAAGAGGGCTTCCAATTGGTCCAAAGGAAGCATGTTGGCTCCGTCTGATTTGGCTTTTGATGGGTCTGGATGAGTTTCGATGAAGATTCCATCTGCACCCACGGCAATCGCCGCTTTTCCGATGGTTTCAATGAGTTGAGGTTTTCCTCCGGTAACTCCTGAACTTTGATTGGGCTGCTGCAAACTGTGGGTGAGGTCAACAACGGTGGGAGCCATGGTTTTCATCACTGGAATTCCTCTAAAATCTACCACCAAATCCGTATATCCAAAGGTGGTTCCTCGTTCACAAAGCCAAACTTGATCGTTCCCACTTTCCCTTACTTTATCTACGGCAAAGCGCATGGCGTCAGCAGATAAAAATTGTCCTTTCTTAATGTTCACCAATTTCCCGGTTATTGCTGCAGCCACAAGCAAATCGGTTTGCCTGCATAAAAAAGCTGGGATTTGAAGCACATCAACATATTCAGCGGCCATGGCTGCTTCTGCTGCACTGTGAATGTCCGTTGTTACCGGCAAATCCAATTCTTGACCTACTTTTCGAAGAATGTTCAAGGCTTTCTCATCACCAATTCCGGTGAAGGAGTCGAGCCTGCTTCTGTTGGCTTTTCGGTAAGATCCTTTGAAGATGTAAGGTATGCCCAAGCGGGTGGTCATTTCCTTCACAGCGTGAGCAATTTCAAATGCAAGCTCTTCACTTTCAATGGCGCAAGGACCTGCGATTAAAAAGAAACGACCGTTTTCGGTGTGTTTTATTTTAGGGAGATTTTCGATCATGGTTCTGTAAAAGTCGGGAGAAGCGAACGTAAAGTCCTCTTCCTTTCATGTTGTTCAATACAATTCCGGGGACGTCCTCGGTGATGAGTGCAAGGTACCAATTGTTCCCGATCCATTTTTCTACACTGGCCCCAAAGCGCAAACCACCGTAACCGCCGTAGCGAAAGCGAGCAGAGATAAGGGTTTTGGGGTTGGTGAAGTAGGAATAAGCTCCGTAAAGCTGTGGTATGTAGCTGGTTTGTGGACGAACGTTTACGCCCAATTCAAAGAAATCGTTGGCGGTATTTCGTCGGCGCAAAGAAACATCAACTGAGGCCGGCAACCATTGAAAGTGGGTTCTTTGTTCTTGCTGATAACCCAAAGTGTCTTCCAAAGCGGGAAACTGCCACCCTGCGCTTTGCCCAAGCTCATCATCAAAAAGATCCTCTATCGCAAAGCCGGTATAATTAAAGACGGTGTCAGCAGAATAATGATGAGTGTTCTTGTTCCAAACCACAAAGCCGAGATCGCGGAAAGAGATGCTCAAAAATCCTTTTCCATCTTCCAAGGGCAAATTCCAATCAGCGTCGATGGCTGCTCCAATACCATTTCCATTGCCAAAGCTATTGAAGGTGGTGTCTGATTGATAAAAATCTCCCTTGTATCGCAAACTCAAACTGTCTCCCGAAAAACTGGTAAAAAGATCGGCTTCATTCACATCAACTCGAGAAAAACGCTGACCATTCACCAAACTCAAACGTATGCCCGAAAGGGTTTCTTTTTTAAACAGACCTACACCAAATTTCTGGTAAGTGATGCTGTTGAAGGTGCTGGAAGAAAGGTCTGCATGTGCTCCACGAAACTGTTTATTCCCTTGAAAGCCCAATCGAAAAGCGTCCGCGGTAAAACTGGAATAAATACTGCTTCGATGAGCAATTTGAAAACTCCAACCCCAGTGTGGATTGTTGAAAAGAGAGTCTTGAAAATCAAGCACTTGAACGGATAAATTCAAATCAGCTCCAAATCGATTAATGTCGCGCAGATTCTCTTCCATTTCTTGAAGATTCCTTGGATCAAGTGTTCCTCCAAAAGCGAGCTTGTCGGTCATTTGATTGTCGAAAACATTGGACCGATAAACCCCTAAGCCTTCGATCAAAAGTGCCCCTTTTGCACTTTGCCAAGGTTGATCTTTCCCCATGAGCCAAAGGTCTTGAGCCTTCAATCCAAAGGCGGCAAAACAGAAACAGATGTATAAGAGGTGCTTCATTCGATGCTGATGCTTGTGTTGATGTCTGCAACGATTTTAGCCTTGAGTTCTTCTTCCCCGCTAATTTTCATTTGCTGATTCCCTCCCAATAGTTCTACGCTCAAAATGAAATTTGCGCCATTTCGAAGGTGCTCAAACTCTTCTTTTTCGAGATGAATGCTCACTTGGCTGTTCACGGGAGTTACTTCGTTGGTCAAGGGGTCCTGAAGTCCAGGCTCAAAGAGGCTATTTGATACCAAAAGATTGCCTTCAGGGTGGGTGATGAAAAGCTGAATTTCTCCTCCCAAAGGAAAACGATTTTCCAAATATAAATGCACGTCTCCGCTGGATTCTGGCAAATCATCCAGATCACTTTCAATGAAGAGGGTGTCGCTCAACAGGAGTCCGTCAACTCCAACACACAAAGGCAAATCAAGCCCCAAAATAAGGTCTATGGTTTTATTGGTGTAAATGAAATCATTTCCTCCACTGATGTCGCCCAACGGATTCATGTTCAATGCGGCGTCCACTTGAATGTTGTGTGGCACAATCCCAATAAAATCAAGCACGTTGGAGTTGTCCTGATCAAAAACGTAGCTGTTGGAACTGGCCAATACATTGGGTGCGGGATTGAGCATTGCTGCACGGGTAATGTTAATGGGGTTCCCAATGATGGTATGATCCAATGCGGTACTCAATTGTCCTTCGCGCTGTGCTTCTAAACTGTTGATGAATACTTGAGCATCAACGCCTACGTGGTTCTTCAATTCCAACTGTAGCTCAATTTGTTCCAACTGAACGGCGGATCCACTCAAGAGATCCGACAGGTTTTCTAAAGCCACGCTTTCCGAGAGGTCGTAAACGTCATCACCAAAAAAACCGCGAGCAAAAGAAACATTGGCATCCACAAAACTCAATTTCACGCTTACCACGTCTTCACCATAAACTTCGGCATTCTGACTGGCGAGGTCATACACGCTTACAGAATAGATGCTGTTGATTTCGTTAAAGCCAATGCCTTGATCGCCTCGCAAGTCGATTTGAAACCCGCTGAGATCAACAAAACCGTTGGCCACAAATGGATTCTGACTGGATCCTGGAGTGCTGATAACGTCCAAATACAAAGGTGCACCATCCTTCACTGCTCCCGGGAGTTCTAACTGGATGGATAACTCCCCGTCCACCTCAGAAATGAGTTCATAATACAGATAGCCAGAACTCAAATGCACTTCCCTCAACTCCACATTGTTGATGTCGAACTGAATGTTGGTGTTGTCAGAATACAACTCATTTCCGGCAGGTACGGAAAAGGGTCCGCCCGCGAATGGTAAAGAAAAAGCGTTGATGATGTTGGTATCCGGAATTTGAACCAGGGTGTCCAAGTCCAATGCTTGAATGGTATCATTGTAAATGAGGTGCATCAAACCATCGGCATCCAAGGAAAAATAGTCTTCTTGGTCTTGGATTAGATTGGCAAAAGAAACCTTGCCTTGGGCAATAGGAAAAAGGGCATCGACGGTCCACGTAGTTGGCTCTTCACGTTTGCAAGCGCTGATCACCATCATCGAGAAGAACGTCATTGCAATGAGGCTCCTTGTCACATACTTCTTTTTTTCTGCTTGATGCATTGATTGCGTTTTGGCGTGGCTCTTGTAATACAGTTTCAAGCGGGCTTACCCCACAAGCTGGGTAAGGTGGCTAGTCGAACACAGAGTACAAAATTAGCGGCTCCCAAGGCCCAAAAACTGTGATGAAAATCCATTGGCCACCACCATTCCGAACAAAGAAAAACAAATAAAACGATGCTACAAAAAGCGAAGTAATGCTTGATCCAGCTTCTTTTGAGCAAAAACATGGCGAACAAATGCAGTGGCGTTGCCCAAACGAGATTGAGATTGATTTTAGTGATGCTGTGATCGGTGGCAAACCAAAGCAAGAATACGGCCCATCCCAATGTTCCAAAAAGAAATAAGAGCGTTCGGTCAAACCACAACTGCTCCTTTTCTCGGCGAATGGCTTTGAAACTCCAAACGATGCTCAGGAAAAACAAGACAATAGCAATAAGGTAAGGCCAGTCAAAGGAACTTTCCCCCAAATGTTCTACCATCAACGGGACAACTTCAACTGGAGCTGAACAGAGATCTGCACCGCGGTATTGAGCTTGTCCCAAGTGCTTCATCAAGTAGTCGGGAATGAACATGTCTTCTTCTTCTGCGATGTAGCGATCGCAAGGAACACCCAAGGCGAGGTCAATTCCAAAATCTCCCCAAGGTAGATGTCCCTGATAATGTTCAATCATTTCCCTGAAGGTCATGCTCTCTGGAGCTACGGGTTCGGGAAAGATGAGTTCTTCTCCCAAAACGTTTTTCAGCAAATCACGGATTCGTGTGGAGCAATTGTCAAAGAAAAAATCATAACGATAATAGCGGTTTTCGGGTCGGTAATTGTCTTCCAATGCATCCAGTAATCGCTGCCGATCAGCCAATGGGATTTGAAGTTGCTGCTCCAAGACTTCCCTGCCATAATAGATGTACTCGTTGGTGAAGTTCGTAAGATCGGTTTTACTTAAGGCGTAGTCGAGCTTTCCTTGAGCAAAACGCAGATAAAAGCCTTCACTGAATTCAAAAGTGCCATAATTATACACCCAATCGATGTTTTTCTCGGGATCACGAACCCGCACAGCACTGTGTCCAAAAGTACTGTACAACTCTTCTCCTGGTGAACAGGTGAGAATGCTAACACGACTGTTCTCGCTCAGTTCCAAGGCTGCCAAATTCCCTGTACTGAGCAAAAGAGCACTAAAAACGAGGAGGCATGTTTGTAAATATTGTCCCATTATTCTTTCTGCTTGAAAAACTTAGAGATGATGTTCAAATAAAGGTTCGATGGGTCGTTTCACCATCCTGCCGAGCTTCACTCCTCGTGCTTCACAGGCCCTTTGAAGTTCGTCCTGAAAAACAATAGCAATGGAGCCTACCATGTGCAAAGGCCAGCTTTTGTGTTGAGGATATCGGCAGATGTAGTGATCGAGGAAATCTGAAAACGCCGCGTTCAAAATCTTCTGTACCATTTCATCCTTTCGATGCTGAACCGCAAAGGTGGTCAGTTTTGCCATCCAACGATTGGCCAATCCTCCTTGATATACCCGAGCAATGATCTCATCGTGGTTCATGTCCAAATCTTCCATCAAAGCGGCACTCAGTTTCCCCTTTCCTTGGTCCAAAAGACAATGGTGCAACAGGCGTTTTCCGATATCGGCCCCACTTCCCTCATCTCCCAAAACGTATCCCAAAGAAGGCACGTTCTGAATGATTTCTCCTTCGCTAAAAACACATGAATTGGCTCCCGTACCTAAAATCCCCACCATGCCGTCTTCTCCAGAACAAGCGGCAAAACAAGCCCCCAAAAGGTCGTGTTCTACTCGTATCTCTGCATTTGGAAAACACTGTTGAAAAGCTTGACGAAAGCGAAAAACCTCCTGGTCATTTGATAAGCCTGCTCCATAGAAATAGATTCCGGTAATGGCCATGGGATCGTCCAACTCCAAGATCATCGTGTGGAGCACTTGTCTTAGCTGTTCATTATTGACGAAATAGGGGTTCAGTCCTTCCGTTCGTAAGCGCTTGGCCGATTTCAAATCGTTTCCTATCAACCAATCGGTTTTGGTTGAACCACTATCTGCAACAATGATCATAAGTTCCAAATTCCTTTAAAGACGAATTCTGCCGGACCCTCTAAATAGATCTCTTCATAACCTCCACCTCCTTGTTGAAAACGAATTCTCAATTTTCCACCTTTGGTAATCACCAATCGTTCCTTTGCGCCGCCGTGCTCGTTGTAGTCGGCAATAGCCACGGCGGTCACTCCCGTTCCGCAACTGAGGGTTTCCTCTTCAACGCCTCGCTCATAGGTGCGTACAAAAAGGCCTTCACTTCCCCGCTGAACGAAATTCACGTTCACTCCCTCTGCTCGATATTGCTTGCTGTACCTGATTTCATGCGCCGCAGAATAGAGGTCCACTGCGTTCACGTCATCACAATAAACAATGTAGTGAGGAGAACCGGTATCGAGAAAAAAGTGCTGTGTTTCCTTCTTCAAACTCGCCGGATTGTCCAAATCGCGATTAATTGCTTTTGGAACTCCGGTGGGTCGCATGCCCATGGAGTAAATCCCTTCAATAGTAGCATAAGAATGCATTCCATCAATGGCCTCAAAATGCCCGTTTTCATTGGCCACTCCCAAAGTTTGAGCAAAGGCCAAAGCACACCGACTTCCATTTCCGCAAAACGACTGACTCGCATCGGGGTTGTAAAAAACCATCTTGTAATCGGCCGCTGAACTGGGCTCGATGAGAATGAGTCCGTCAGACCCTATACCAAAACGCCGATCGCAAATGAGCTCGATATCTTCTTCCGAAAGTTCAATGCTTCCGTCAAGATTGTTGAACAGTACAAAGTCATTTCCAGTACCGTGGTACTTTGAAAAGGGAAGGTCCATCGTTTGCGTTTTGTACAAAAGTACGTTTTTGCAACGAGCCTTTCTATCTGAGGTGATTTTGAAAAAAAGGAGTGAAAACAAAACAGCCTCGAACCACCGAGACTGTTTCTAACTTAACCAAAATGCTACGTATGCTTTTTACTACAATAGTCTAACACGCAGGCGACCCTTCTGAATGGGTCACAAAGCAAACTTAGCGCACTTTATTCTAGTTGATGTGAGAAGCAGGACTCCCTTTCGTGTAGGAATGCTCCGACCTCACTTAAAATAGAGCGCTTTTGATTAACTTGCATGCCCTAAATGAAGAGTGCAATGGCGAGTAAAGTAGCGACAAGTAAAACAGGAAGTACATCCAAAGAACAATTGCTAAAAGCGTATGAATTGATGACCACCGCAAGGGCCATGTCTGATATCTACGAAGCAAATGCAAAACTTACTTCCAAATATGTTCATGCTACCTCTCGCGGACACGAAGCCATTCAGATTGCTGCTGGTTTACAACTTCGTCCGACCGATTATTTGAGTGCGTATTATCGGGATGACAGCATCCTGCTCTCCATGGGAATGACCCCATACGAACTCATGCTTCAGCTCTTCGCAAAAAAAGACGATCCGTTTTCCGGGGGAAGAACCTACTATTCACACCCCTCATTGAACCAAGAGGGAAGAACTAAAATTCCTCACCAAAGCTCTGCCACCGGAATGCAAGCCATCCCCGCCACCGGAGTAGCCATGGGGATTCAGTACATGGAGTCGAAAGGACTGCTCGATAAAGCACACGAGAGCATTATGCTTTGTTCCATTGGAGACGCCGCCATGACCGAAGGAGAGGTAGCCGAAGCCTTCCACATGGCTGCATTGAAACAGTTTCCGATTGTTTACTTGGTTCAAGACAACGAGTGGGACATCTCTGCCAATGCGGAAGAGATACATTTTGGAGATGCTCAAACCTTCGCCAAAGCCTTTCCGGGCATCAAGGTATTTTCGAGTGTTGGTCATGACACCATGGACAGTATCAAAACCATGGAAGAGGCAGTTGCCTATACCCGTAAAGAACGCAAACCCGCCATGGTTCACGCCAAAGTACCACTACTCGGTCACCACACGAGCGGTGTTCGAAGAGAATGGTACCGCGACGATCTTGAGGAAGCCGCCCTTCGCGATCCCCTCCCCCATTTTGAGAAGCAATTGATTGATCTCGGCGTTTCTGAAACGGAGCTGAAAGCCATCTTTACGGCGAGCGTAAAAGCAGTAGAAGAAGCCTACGAAAAGGCGAAAAATGCAGAAGAGCCCGATCCAAAATCCATTTTCGATCATGCCTACGCGCCCACTCCAATTCAAGAAGAAGCAGGAACCCGATCACCACAAAACGGGGAAAGCACCCTCATGGTGGATTGTGCTCTTTTTGCAGTCCAAGAACTACTCGAAAAACACCCAGAAGCCCTGCTCTATGGACAAGATGTAGGTGGCCGACTCGGAGGTGTTTTCCGTGAAGCCGCAACCTTAGCCAAAAAGTTTGGTGACGACCGCGTATTCAATACCCCTATTCAAGAAGCCTTCATCATAGGATCCACCGCGGGAATGAGCGCCGTTGGGGCGAAACCCATCGTTGAAGTACAGTTTGCCGACTACATCTGGCCCGGACTCAATCAACTCTTCACTGAATTGAGCAGAAGCTGTTATTTATCGAACGGACAATGGCCTGTAAGTTCGCTCATCCGTGTTCCCATCGGTGCATATGGAAGTGGCGGGCCCTATCACTCCTCAAGCGTGGAGTCAGTGCTGAGCAACATTCGCGGAATCAAAGTCTGTTATCCAAGCACCGGTGCCGACATGAAAGGCTTGATGAAAGCAGCTTTTTACGACCCCAACCCCGTGGTAATGTTGGAGCACAAAGGACTTTATTGGTCGAAAATCCCCGGAACCGAAGGCGCAAAAAGTGTCTTGCCGGATGAAGACTACATCTTACCGCTTGGAAAGGCCAGTACCCGACTCAGCGCAGACCCCTCGAAAGACAGCAAAGTCGCCATTATCACCTACGGAATGGGAGTATATTGGGCCTTAAGTGCCGCTAAAAAATTCCCCGGACAAATTGAAGTTGTGGACCTCAGAACCCTTGTTCCTTTGGACGAAGAGCATGTTTTTGCCGCTGTTGAAAAATGCAGTCGCGCCCTCGTGCTTACTGAAGAACCCGCAAGTGGAACATTTGCTCGAGCATTGTCTGGCAGAATCTCCGAAGCATGCTTTGAACACCTCGATGCCCCCGTTCGCACATTGGGCGCCGCAGAAACGCCAGCCATTCCACTCAATGAAGTTTTGGAAGCCGAAGCTCTGCCCAATGCAGACAAAGTAGCAATTGCACTGCAAGACTTGCTCGATTATTAGTAATTTCACCCAAAGAAAAAATCGGACATGACCTCCTTGCTCAGAAATCTACTCGCCATCGCTTTGCTTATTTCAAGCACTGTTGTGCACGCTCAGAAATTTCAAGGTTTGGTGATCTACAAGGTGGAATACACGAAAATACCGCCGGGCGTATCCAAAGAGCGGCTTTGTGATCAGCTCTACTTTTACACCAATGGGGAGCAGCATCGCATCGAAGAGAAAGGTCTCACCAACGGCAGCGTTTTTCTTTACAGCGCAGGCTATCCCTTCGAAACTGTTTTGCTTCATTGGTTGGGTCATCCCGTTGCCATATCAGAATCCATCGATTATCCAGCATCTCCACTTAGAATGGAAGATGAAAGTGCTCAGATTGCCGGACAAAAATGTTCTTCTTTCAGCATTGATGATCGAAAAGTGTTTTGTTCCAATCAACAAATGGGACACTTCCCGTGGTTGCCCATGCTCGAATACCTACCCCTATCGTTCTCACTTGAGCGAGATGGATTTGAAATGAAACTGACCGCCATTCAAATTGAAGACATGCCCATTGAATCGAGCTACTTCAACGTGCCCAAGGAGTACCACATGATGAGCAAGGAAGAGCTTCAAGAATTGTTTGGTGAGTTCGATACCCAATATAGCAAGGAATGAAAAACATCAAGAAGATCGCCTTCTTTCTTCTCGCTGTGGGCATCGGTGTGTTTTTGTACCAGCGCTACCGTGTTGCCCCCGAAGTGGATCCACTCAAGATTGAAGTGCTGGATGAAAACGGACAGCTTACCACTTTAGGAGCGCTGCATGAAGGCACCTTGCTCATTAACTTTTATGCGGCTTGGTGCGGACCCTGTATGGGGGAAATGGAATCGCTTCAGGCCGGATCAGAAAACACATTGGGAATCCAGTTCATCGGTCTAACGGACGATACTCCCGAACGCATTCAACAGGTGAAAGACCACTTTGGAATCACCTACCCCATTTATAAATTAGCCACAACTTTAAAGGAGAACGACGTGTACTCCATCCCCACCACTTACGTTTTTCAAGACGGAGTGGAAATCATGAATTATTTAGGACCCCGCGATTGGAGCGATGAAGAACTACTTCAAAGTTTTTCAGCTCAAGCAATCAATAAGCCATAAAATCCCATGTCAGATATTAAAAATGCACACATAGAAGTAACGCTTGACGACGAGCAATTTGAATTTCAACTGAGCCAAGATGGTGATGTCATCTTAGACGCAGCCATTGACGCTGGTGCAGATGCCCCATTCAGCTGCAAAGGAGGAATTTGTACAACGTGCAGAGCTAAACTCATTGAAGGAAGCGTGAGCATGGACGCAAATTTTGCCCTTACGGATGGTGAAATTGCAGAGGGATACATCCTCACTTGTCAATCACACCCCACTTCAGAAAAGGTGGTGTTGAGCTACGACGAATAAACACTCGCCGAGCTTCAACTCATTTTTAAGGTATGCCGATGAATTTATGCGTCTGCAAAGAAAGTCGCCATTCGGGGTGATTGCGGACGTAATTCAGAATCAAAGGCAGGTTTTGTTCTTGTTTGTCCCACTCTGGCTGAAGAAAGGTTTGCGCCTCCTTGTTGAGCAAATCAGCATGCCCTTGCGCCCACTCGATGTCGGACGGATGAAAAATCACCACCTTCAACTCATGGGCTTTTTCATAAGCTTCCGCCAGTGGTTTTTTGAATTTTTTCGGGCTGAAGCAGATCCAATCCCAATGGCCAGTGATGGGGTAAACACCGCTGGTTTCTAAGTGAGTGCGTATCCCCGCCGATTGCAACTGTGCAGTGAGGTCGGACAAATCATACATGCAAGGTTCACCGCCAGTGATTACCGCTATTTTCGCTCCCGACTCCAAGACTTCCTCAACGATGTGCTCTACGCTTTTCGGAGGATGAGCCTCGGCGTCCCAACTCTCCTTCACATCACACCAAACACACCCTACATCACATCCTCCCGTTCGGATAAAGTAAGCCGGAGCACCTGTAAATGCGCCTTCGCCTTGAACAGTGTAAAACTGCTCCATGATGGGAATGTGGATGCTTGCTGGATTCATGCCATGCAAAAGTACTATTCAGTTTGCAGTGACACGCCATGAAATCAAAAAAACCGCAGCATTTCGTCGGTCAGACGCGGACCAATGGAGATCAAAGCAAAAGGAATCCTCCTTCACCTCAAAGCTCCAAAACCGAAGAAACACCAGCGGCTTGTTCCTCAGAACATCCTTAATCTACTCATTTTGAGACGGATATATGTTTCCTGAAAATAAAGCTTTTTCACAATGGATGCACATTGCTTATGAACAATTGTGGATAAACCTACTTTGTCTGACTAGAAAAATGATCTTCTTTTCGCTTAAAAAGGACGTTAAAAGTGGTCAGGCTTCCGTAGCATCGGGTGATGTATTGTTGAAGGTGAACTTTTTCTTCGTCGCTCAAGCCTTTGTGGGAATTGATGTTTTGTTCGAGCACACGAAGTCGATCTCGCAGCATCACAATTTTATGAAAGAAGGTCTCGATCGGCAATTCTTTCCCCTGCAAAGCCTCATCCCCCGGTAAAAGTTGCATTGTTCCACCTTCCCACTTGTTTCCCAGCTCCACCAATTCCATGCTTTCTTCTCGACGATCAAAAACAGCCTCAACAGCATTAATGAGGTCTTCTTGGGTGAAACCCGCACGCTCCAATCCTGCCTCCATCAATTCCATGCCTTCATAGCTTTTCCCAATCAGCTCCTCTCCGTGGTCTTGAAAAAAGATTTTCCAGGCGTTTTCCGTTTCTCCAAAAATGGCTCCCTCTCCTTTGATCGGATGGTTCACCAGTGCTCCAATACTTAGTTTCATTGTTTTCAGTTGATTTTATCGTAGTGATGTATGTTCTCGATGTTCATTTTGGCTTCTCCACTGTCCAACAGCTCAAAAGCCGGCTTAAATTTAGCATCAAATTCGAATTCTTCGGCGGTATATGAAAATCGTGCATGCACGTCCTGATTGAAGGTATCGTCAAAACCTGAAATCAAAATCAACACTTCTGCTTGCTGCTGTATGAGCTGTTCTTGGGTTAAGCCAAACAAGGGGCTGTCTTCCGACAAGGGATGAACGATGGTCCACGATAAAGGCAAAAATTGCACTTCGTTGCGTTCCAATTCCAAGCTGTAGTAACTGCGTTGCTTGGGATCATTTGGGTTTTCTTTGATCATGAAAATCACTTCTGCCTTCATCTTCATGAGGATGTTTGATCGACGGTTAGCGAGTCGAAACATCAAGGCTTCTTTTTCTCGATAAGGGGCGATAATGGCTTTTTCTGAAAAAATGAGCTTGGATCTTGGTCGGGAAAAACGCCCATACAACACCCCTGTTACCAAAGCGAAATACATGCTTCCTGCGAGCGCCTCAATACTGGCAATGGCATTTGCTCCAAAGCCCAAAGGAGCCACAGCACCATAACCCACGGTGGTAAAGGTTTGAATGGAAAAGTAAAAGCATTTGAAAAAAGCATCCAAGTGGGTCGATTGTACCCCACCGCTCAAATTCTCCGCTCCATTCAGATAGTACATCACCGCAAATCCCGCATTTGTAGCGAAATACAACAAAGTAACGTAGCCCACAAACCACCAATGATTGATGGTGATCAATTTCTGGTAAACGTCTTTGAGTCCGCCATCCAAGCCTTCGCGTTTAACATTAAAGGAGCCATCTTTATTGATGATTCTTTTCGCACCGCTACCCGATTTTGACCCAAAACCAGGATCTTGCGCTTGATTTCTCATATTAATCCGTTGAAATTACGTATCTTAGACCTTGCTGAACCAAAAACCAAAGGAACAACTCATGTCTCTTCGAAGATATATTTTCTTTATCGGCTTAACAATGGGCTGTTTTTCCGCTAACGCTCAGGCACCATTCAACGGATTGGTTGTGGAAGAAATTCCTATTCCACCGGGAATTGCAGCAGACATTCAAGCGGCCCATAATGCCGAGCCTGCAGTGCTTGCCGACCCTTCCAAGGCTTTTGATGCTTTTCCTCGCTGTTGGAGAGTGTATGCGTGTCAAAGCGACCAAGATTGGGAGTTGCAATCGATTTTTGGAGTGAATTATCTTACGGACAACTCCCCGCTCACGGTGAATACCACCACCGGATTTTTTCAGCACATGTTTGGCAATGGCAATGGTCTTAGAGATGACAATCCTGCCTTTATCGGTTTTGATCCAGCTTATGCCTTTGATTCTTGGATTACTATCGGTTCTGAGCCACGATTTACGTTTAGTGTTCCTCACCTATTTCAACCCGGACAAACGCAAATTGCCGATCAATTTGAAACCGGTTGTGGTAGTTTTTCTGTGGATGATTCTGTGGGAACAGTACTCTCCTCCCTCGTGATCCCCACAGGAGCAACACCGCCTCCCGGATTGCCAAATGCTGATGCTCGGGTCCTTTTTGCCCAATTTACTTCTACAGGAATCATTACCGGCAATATCAATTTTCAATACCGCTTCTTGAACCCGGATGGAACACTTCACGATCCACCCGGTGCGGCAAGTTCAATTATTCAGCGTGTGGATAATGTTCCTATGGACCTTACTCCTGGAGTGCTGCCCATTGAATGTTCCATCCAGTTTTTGCCGGTTGAATTGGTCAGCTTCGATGCTTTTCCGCAAGATAATGAAGTCATTTTACGCTGGGAAACTGCTTCTGAAAAAGACAATGACTACTTCATTGTGGAAAGAAGCACCGATCTAAACGAATGGACCCAAGTAGGGCAACTGGACGGAGCAGGAAACTCCAACAACCACCGCATCTACGTGTGCAAAGACGAACAGCCTTTGTGGGGAGAAAGCTACTACCGCCTAAAACAAGTCGATTTCAACGGACAAAGTGAAACACATGCTCCTAAAACCGTGATTTTCCAAGAAGAAGGCAGCATTGAAGTGTACCCCAACCCTGCTAAAGACCGTGTTACCATTGATGGTCTCAACGATCAAGTACGCGAGGTGGAGCTGATCAACGCCCGCGGACAAATCGTGAAATCATGGAGCAACGCTCAAGCATTTCGCAGGGAGTTGGACGTACAACAACTCACCCCAGGGATGTACACTGTACAAGTCACCTTCGAAAGAGGTGAAGCAGTGAGAAAGCG
>CAZYPV010000054.1:16687-22868 GCA_964649515.1 uncultured Comamonadaceae bacterium
TCGTTTTCTGCCTTTATCAGCACCTCATTATCCACCTCAGGAGAATCAAATTCGGTTCTTCCAATAAAGTAGTCGCCCTCCTTTCGATCGATGAGGACCTTGAAGGTTTGACCAATTTTGGCTTGATTCAATTCGTATGAAATCTGGGATTGAATTTCCATGATCTCTTCGGCACGGGCTTTCTTCACTGCTGGGGGAACATCATCTTCGAAATTGTGCGCATGGGTATTTTCTTCGTGAGAGTACTCGAATATTCCAAGACGGTCAAAACGCATCTCTTTCACCCAAGCCTTCATCTCTTCGAAATCTTCTTCCGTTTCTCCTGGGTAACCACTAATTAAGGTGGTACGCATGGCAATTCCTGGAACCGTTTCACGAATCTTTGCCATCAACTCGGTGGTTTTCTCGCGAGTGATCCCTCTTCTCATGGCCTTCAACATGTTGGTGCTTCCGTGCTGAAGCGGCATGTCGAGATAATTACAAATGTTATCGCGCTCCGCCATCACTACCAAAGCATCCATCGGAAATCCACTAGGGAAAGCGTAATGCACACGAATCCAATCAATCCCTTCCACATCAGAAAGCTGTCTGAGCAACTCGGCCAACTTGCGTTCCTTGTATAAATCGAGTCCGTAATACGTGCTGTCTTGAGCAATGAGCATAAGCTCCTTCACCCCTTTCGCCGCCAAACTTTTCGCCTGAGCCACAAGATCTTCGATGGGCGTAGATCGGTGTTTTCCACGCATGAGGGGAATGGCACAAAACGAACATGGACGATCGCATCCCTCCGAAATTTTAAAATAAGCAAAGTGATTGGGGGTGGTCAACAATCGCTCACCCACCAATTCGTGCTTGTAGTCTGCTTTCAAGGTCTTCAACAAACGAGGCAATTCACGTGTGCCGAAATACGCATCCACATTGGAAATCTCCTCCGTGAGTTCATCCTTGTAGCGTTCCGAAAGACACCCCGTTACATACACCTTATCGACCAGTCCTTTTTCTTTGGCGTCTGAAAACTGAAGGATGGTGTTGATGGACTCTTCCTTGGCGTTATCAATAAACCCACACGTATTGATGATCACTATTGCCGCATCATCACTGGCCGATTCGTGCTCTACATCAAAGGAGTTGGCCTTCAATTGAGCCATCATCACTTCCGAATCAAAAATATTTTTGGCACATCCAAGGGTCACCACGTTCACCTTGTTCTTTTTGAGTGTTTTCGTTTTCACGCTTTGTCGCTGCTAAATAATGAATCTACAAATTCTGCTCGGTTGAAGACCTGCAGGTCGTTCATCCCTTCACCCACTCCAATGTATTTCACTGGAATTTTGAATTGATCGGAAATTCCAATCACCACTCCTCCTTTTGCTGTTCCATCAATTTTGGTGAGTGCCAGCGCGGTTACTTCTGTTGCTTTGGTGAACTGTTTGGCTTGTTCAATGGCATTTTGTCCGGTTGACCCATCCAACACCAACAATACTTCATGGGGCGCATCTGGAATGACTTTCTGCATCACACGTTTGATCTTGGAGAGCTCGTTCATGAGGTTGACCTTGTTGTGCAGTCTTCCCGCGGTGTCAATCAGAACCACATCTGCATTTTGCCCCACCGCCGACTGCAGTGTATCGAAGGCCACAGATGCGGGATCGGCGTTCATTCCTTGGGAAACGATGGGCACTCCCGCCCGTTCACTCCAAATGATGAGTTGATCAACGGCTGCTGCACGGAAAGTATCTGCCGCACCCAAAACCACCTTATTTCCGGCCATTTTAAATTGATGCGCAAGTTTTCCAATGGTCGTAGTCTTCCCCACTCCATTTACACCAACCACCATGATCACGTGGGGCACCGCTTTCTTTGGAACCTTGAATTCCTCTCCATCTTCGGAGTTGTTCTCGCTTAAGAGCGCGGCAATCTCTTCCTTCAAAAGCTCATGCAATTCTGAAGTTCCGAGGTACTTGTCTTTCGCCACACGTGCCTCGATGCGCTCAATGATTTTTAAGGTTGTTTCTACACCAACGTCGGAAGAAACCAACACCTCTTCCAAGTTGTCGAGTACCTCATCGTCCACCTTGCTTTTACCAGCAATGGCTTTGGACAATTTTGAAAAAACGCTTGTTTTGGTCTTTTCCAGACCTTTATCAAGGGTTTCTTTTTTCTCTCGTGAGAATATTTTTTTGAAAAAACTCATGGGCGTATGTTGGGGAGAGTAAAATACAAAAAAGGCCTTTTCACATGGAAAAAGCCTTTAAATATGATGCGTACTCAGCACTCTTAACCTTTGAAAAAGGCTTCGATGTTATCGTTGTGTACAATTTCTTCAGTGAAGACGTAAGCTCCTGATTTTTCAGAACGAACCATCTTAATCACTTTTGCGTGTTGTTTTCCTCCACCTTTCTGGAGCGATGCTACCGTTTTCTTTGCCATGGTTCAGCTTATTTAATTTCTTTATGAACAGTCATTTTACGCAAGATCGGATTGAATTTCTTGATCTCCATACGATCCGGTGTATTCTTGCGGTTCTTTGTGGTCACATAACGTGAAGTTCCAGGCATCCCGGAATCTTTGTGCTCAGTGCACTCAAGAATAACCTGTACTCTATTTCCTTTTCCTTTCTTGGCCATTTCTGTTACTTTAACTTTTAAGGAGTGCAAAGATACGAAGTTCCATTGAATTAAAAAACATTCCTGTGCATTTCGCGTTTTCACCTTGGAATGTTGATACTTCCTTGCAATGCTACCCACAGCCGTGGCGACTTCTGCTACCTTTGGAGATTGGTAATTTTTATATGGCGAAGAAACGAAATAAGGCGCAAAGCACAACCGAGCCTAAGAAAAACAGGGTGAAAGGCAGCGAGCCCGCTCCCGCTAAGAAAAAGGCAAAAGCAAAAATGCCGGAGAAGCTGGAATTCATTCGAGACGAACGTTTTCGAAAGATCTTTGGCATTATCTTACTCATCCTGGCTGTTTTCCTTACCATTTCTGGAATCAGCTTCTTGTTTACCGGTGCTCACGACCTTCATATTCTAGCCGGTGAAGTGCTGGACTTGGAAGAAACCCCACGGTTTAAAAATGTTGCGGGCCGACTCGGTGCTGGAGCCGCCAAGGCTTTGATGCACGATGGATTTGGTTTGGCCGGACTCATCATTCCTTTTTTGATCTTTCTCATTGGAGCGCGCATTGCTTTCAAAAAAACCTTACTCCCCTTTGCTAAGACGTTTAGAATTAGCCTTTTTGCCCTGTTATTTGTTCCCCTACTTATCGCGTTCTTCTTCCATCATTCCCACGCGGAAAATGGTCAAATCATTCTATCCTGCAATGACAATCTTGTTGGAGCTTTTGGAGTATCCATTACGCGTTGGTTTGTTTTCACCATTGGTTGGTTCGGAACCCTCCTATTCATTCTCACCGTTGTAGCCGGAGTGGTGATCATCAACTTCAACCCCAGCATTCCCTCTCTTGCCTTTTTGAATGGATTGGTTCCTTTTCAGGGGAACAATAAGGAAGCGGATGAAACGCAAGTGGACGAAGAAGCCGAAAAAACAGAAGGGTACTCCGTTCAAAGCAAAAAAAATGTGGCAATCGCCAATGAAACCTCGGGCAAGGATAGCATGGACGACCTCCTAGACGAAATGATTGGCAACCCTCAAAAGGAGACCCCTTCCCCGGCATCAGACACCCCCATCAGCCCAGAAAAGGAAGACCCTCTCGAAGAGGAAGAAGCACCTCCTTTTAGCCTCGACACTGAAACCGCCATTGAAGCACAAGACCTTGAATTGGACACCAGTATTCCTGAAGCTCAACACAAGAATAATGAAGCCGAAGACGAACTCGAAATAGAGAGCATCAAAGAAGAAGTGGAATTAAGTGAAGATCAAATCGACCAAAAAGTGCAAGAATTTGGCGAGTATGACCCCACTTTGGACCTCTCTAGATACGAGTTGCCCAACATCGACCTTCTCGAAGCACATGGCACGGGAACGCTCGCTGTGGACAAAGACGAGTTGGAGAACAACAAAAACCGGATTGTTGAAACCCTCAACCACTACAAAATTGAAATCAGCAAGATCAAAGCAACCATTGGTCCGACGGTTACGCTCTACGAAATTGTCCCAGCCCCCGGGGTTCGTATTTCGAAAATCAAGAACTTGGAAGATGATATTGCATTGAGTTTGGCCGCATTGGGGATTCGAATTATTGCGCCTATTCCTGGAAAAGGAACCATTGGTATTGAAGTTCCGAACTCCAATGCTGACGTTGTTTCCATGCGTTCACTCATCGCTTCTGATAAATTTCAGAATGCCAAAATGGAATTGCCCATCGCCATTGGTAAGAGCATCTCCAACGAAACCCACGTATTCGACCTTGCCAAAATGCCTCACCTCTTGATGGCGGGTGCTACGGGACAAGGTAAATCGGTGGGATTGAATGCCATGCTGGTTTCTCTCCTCTACAAAAAACATCCTGCTCAGCTTAAATTTGTTCTGGTCGATCCCAAAAAGGTGGAACTTACCCTTTACAACAGAATTGAGCGGCACTTCCTGGCCAAGCTTCCTGACGAAGAAGAAGCCATCATTACCGACACGAGTAAAGTGGTCAAAACCCTCAATTCTCTGTGCATTGAGATGGACGATAGATATGAATTGCTCAAAGAAGCCCAGTGCAGGAACATCAAGGAGTACAACGCCAAATTCATCAAGCGCAAATTGAATCCGGAGAACGGTCATCGCTACCTGCCATACATCGTTCTGGTGGTAGATGAGTTTGCCGATTTGATCATGACCGCTGGAAAGGAAGTGGAAACCCCCATTGCTCGATTGGCGCAATTGGCGAGGGCCATCGGGATTCACTTGATCATCGCCACACAGCGTCCGTCCGTAAACATCATCACAGGTACCATTAAAGCCAACTTCCCGGCTCGAATTGCTTTTCGTGTGACCAGCAAGATCGACAGTAGAACCATTCTCGATGCCGGTGGTGCCGATCAATTGATTGGTAGAGGTGATATGTTGATGTCCACAGGAAACGATTTGATCCGACTCCAATGTGGTTTTGTGGACACCCCCGAAGTGGAAGAAATCACCGATTTTATTGGCACACAGCAAGGTTATCCGGATGCCTTTCATCTTCCTGAGGTGGCTGACGAAGGTGGCTCGGAAATTGGTAATATTGCAGACGAAGATCGCGATGCACTTTTTGAAGAAGCCGCACGAATGATTGTAATGCATCAGCAAGGATCCGCATCGCTTCTTCAACGAAAATTAAAATTGGGTTACAACCGCGCGGGTAGAATCATTGACCAACTGGAGGCCGCAGGAATCATTGGTCCGTTCGAAGGCAGCAAGGCAAGAAAAGTGTTGGTGCCCGATGAAATGAGTTTGGAACAGTTATTGAATCAACCGTAAAAAAAGAATACACCTCTTCAATATAGAGAACCATGAAAAGAATACCTTTCCTTTTAGTGATGATGCTTGCGGCACTAACAACACAAGCTCAAGATGCTGCTAAGATTTTAAATGAACTTAGCGCCAAAGCAAAAAAGTATCAATCCATTGAAGCGTCCTACACTTCCCGAATGGTTGATCAAATGAATGGAATTGATCTTTCCACGCAAGGGAACATCAAAATTAAAGGTGAGAAATACCATCTCGACCTCGGGGATTATACCCTCATTTCAGATGGATCTACCCTGTGGACCATCCAAAAAGAAAGCAACGAATGCATGATTGATGACTTGGCCGACATGGAAGATGAGGCCTTCAAGCCTTCAGACATGTTCACCCTTTGGGAGGAAGGATTTAAAAACGAATACAAAGGAGAAATCAACGTTGACGGTGTGGATTGTTTCCTCATCCACCTCTACCCAATGGACACCGAGGAGCGCGACTTTCATACCATTAAGATGTACATCGACAAAAACAAGATGGAACTCTTCAAAATGGAAGTGAAAGGAAGGGAAGGAAGCGACATGATTTATAAAGTGAAGACCTTCAAAACGAACACAACGTTGAGTGATAGCGTGTTCCAGTTCAAAGCCAGCGACTATCCCGGAATTGAAATTATTGATAACCGGTTTTAAGTGAAAAGCTTAAAATGATTTATTTCGAAAGCCTCCTGATTGGGAGGCTTTTTTTTTGTGCCTGAAACGAATATAGAATCCAGCCACTGAAATCGTTTGA
>CAZYPV010000055.1:0-22266 GCA_964649515.1 uncultured Comamonadaceae bacterium
AAAACACCTATGCACCCTCCTCGTTCGCCAAGGTCATTTTGGATATGCGATCGGCAAGACTTTCAGAACTGATCTTTTCTCTCAATCGATCAACCATGATCGGAAACGACAATGGGGTGGGCCTGCTCAATTCGACAAGCACTTTTTTCTGTCCTTGAATCCGCTCAAGCACACTGCGAAATCGAGTGATCTCCAACTGATGATAAATCACTTCGTCAAAGGCCTGACGAAGCAATAAATTCTCCGGATCGTAATCCTGAAAAACATCAAAAATCAAAGAACTCGAGCTTTGAAGATGTCGATCTTTAACATACTTCCCCGGAAAACCAGTAAATACCATTCCCGATATCACTGCAATGTCTCGAAATTTGCGCCTGGCCATTTCTGCACTATTGATGCTGGCTTCGAGATCAGACATCAAGTGTTCGGTACTAAAAAAATCATTGTCAAGGGCCGCCTGAATTGGAATTTCTTGGTCCGAAAGCAATTCAAACCCATAGTCGTTATAAGCTAAACTGAAACTGATCGGTTGAAGCAAAGAAATGCGATAGGCCAACAAACTTGCAATCCCCTCGTGAACCAATCTCCCTTCAAAAGGAAACATGAATAAGTGATACCCTTCCTTTGTTTTTACTTGTTCTATGAGAAATTCATCGCGCTCTGGTAATCTTGATTTTCGCTCTTGAAGTTGAAGAATCGGGGCAATTTTCTTTAACTCGGGATCGGTGAACACTCCCTTGCTAAACTCTTCTAATTTAAGGCGAAGCATGTCTGACATCTTCGAAGAAAAATTCAACCTTCCCCCCTGCCATGATGGAATCTTGCCCTTATTTTCCTTGGAGTTTTTTACCTGTACAATCAGACCTTTCAATTGAATAAATTCCAAGCATCGACCCGCAAACCAAAACACGTCTCCTTCATTAAGAGAGGACACGAAATACTCTTCTACATGACCAATGAAACCTCCTCGTTTGTACTTCACTTGAAGCATCTTATCGGAAACGATGGTTCCTATCGACATCCGATGACGCATAGCCACCGAACGTTTGATCACTTGAAAGAAATCGCCGTCTCGTTCCACCTTTTTGTACTCTTCGTAGGCGCTCAATGAAGCTCCTCCAGTTGTAATGAAACGCAAACACCACTCCCATTCCTCTTCAGAAATGCTCTCAAAACAAAAGGTGTTCCTAATTTCTTCGAAGAGCTTATTTGAATAAAAACCTTCACCAACAGCCAAGGTTGTGAGATATTGTATTAGCACATCAAAGGAGCGGATGTGTGGATCTTTGTTCTCCAAGTAATCGCGTTGAATGGCTTCGCGCAAGGCTGCCGCTTCAATCAGTTCCAAAACATTTGTGGGCAAAAAGTAAATCTTACTCTCTGCACCGGGCTGGTGTCCACTCCTCCCCGCGCGTTGAACAAAACGAGCCACTCCCTTCGGACCTCCCACCTGAACAATTGCATCCACGGGTCTAAAATCTACTCCCAAATCCAAACTCGAGGTACAAACGGCAGCTTTTAATCGACCGTGATAGAGTTCTTCCTCCACCCAGTTTCTCAATTCTCGGGAGATGCTACTGTGATGCATGGCGAGCTGACCTGCAAACTCAGGATATTCGTCCAATATTTGATGGTACCAAATTTCTGCCTGAGCGCGTGTATTGGTAAAGATGAGGCTTGAAGCGTTTTGATGAACAATGTGAATCACTTTTTCAATCAACTTGATGCCGAGGTGTCCGGCCCAAGGCAAATGTTCCACTTCATCGGGGAGCAAGGTCTCAATGGTGAGCTTCTTTTTAATATTTGAACGAATCATCACCCCTTTTTGATGCGAATCCGGACCGAGCAATACTTTCATGGCTTCATCGAGATTACCGATGGTTGCCGAAATCCCCCAAACCTGAAGGGCAGGACGTAATCCTTTTAGTCTGCTCAAAGCGAGCTCCATCTGCACGCCGCGTTTACTACCAATCAGTTCATGCCATTCATCCACTACAATGACCGATAATTTGGAAAACAAGACAGAATTCTTCTTTTGGGCAAAAAGAATGTGAAGACTCTCTGGTGTGGTGATGAGGATTTGAGGCATTCGCTTTTTTTGTGCCTGACGATCTTTTGAACTGGTATCTCCCGTTCGAATGCCCACCTCTGCCTCCAAGCCAAGCCCTTGAATTGCCGCATATGCCGATAATTCGATCTCCTTAGCCAAGGCTCGAATTGGGGTGATCCAAATGGCGAATAATCCTTGTTTGTGGTCCTGAGCAATCATTGACTCCACAATGGGAATCATCATGGAATAGGTTTTTCCACTGCCCGTTGGAGCATTCACGATTCCGCTCTTACCTTGAGCAAAGGCTTGCCATGCTTTTTGTTGAAATGGGAAGGCTTTCCACGATTTATCAGCAAACCACCTTAAGCCATTGTTGTATGTTATTTCTTTCTTTGGCACAACTCTTGAACAATTGAATGCACGAAGCGTTCACATTATTTTGCGATCGCACTAAACTAAATTATCTTAGAGCCATATTTGACAAACCAAGTATCAAAATGAATTTTATGAAGAAAGTACTACTTCTTGTGATTGCACTAATCAGTATGAACCTCACATTTGCCCAAAGAGACTACGACGATTTGTTGGAGCTGATTGTGGACGAAAAGTATGAGCGTTGCTTGATTAAGGCAGACAAATACATCTACAGCGATGATACTAAAAAAGATCCGCTGCCTTATTTGTACTCTTCGATTGCCATGTTCAGAATTAATGAGTCGAGTGATGAAAGAGTAAAAGAAAAATATCCAAAAGCATCGAAAGAAGCCTTGAAATTTGCTTCTAAATATGCCAAAAAGGACAAGGAAAGCGAGTTTTATGCGGAATTTACGGACTATTTTGTTGAGCTGCGTGCTGCAACCTATGAAGAAGCTGAGAACTATGATGCTGAGGAAAAATATACCAAATCAAAAGGCCTGTACAAATACCTCACGGTGATTGATGAGAACGATCCTGCTGCTGCTCTTTACCGTGGCTACACAGAATGGGCGCTGCGTTCAAAAAGAGAAGCTGAAGAATCTTTCAACGCAGCAAAAAAGATTCTTGATGAAAAGGGAATTGACCATTTAGAAGACGACCAAGTGACCCGTTTGAGAGTGGGGATCATCATGTTGGCGGAATACCTCGAAGCCAATGGTGAACACGGAATGGCAGTTGAATGGATGAAAATTGGTCAGAAATACTTTGCTGACGATAACTCATTCAGCGTAACCTACAATGAGATTGTAAGATAAATCCTACAATAAGAGGAGAAAAAAGGAGGCAAATGGCTTCCTTTTTTTTTGCCATTTTCCGAAATTGGAAAGAACACACGATCATGAAAACATCACCTAAAATCCTTCTCATTGAAGACAACGAAGACGATGCAGAATTGACTTCCATCGCACTGAGAAAAGCAGGTAGAAAAGACCTTATGCATTGGGTCAAAGACGGTGTTGAAGCTCTAGACCTTCTCCTTGGTAGAAAAAACTACGTGGAAGATCACTGGAGAAAAGACCTCAATGTCGTATTCCTCGATCTCAAACTCCCAAAACAAAACGGTTTCGAGGTGCTGCAATTGCTTCGAGAGACCAAAACAAGTACCCCCCCAATTTGTGTACTCACTTCGAGCAATGTGGAAGGTGACATTGAAAAGGCCTATGCTCTTGGAGCCAACAGTTATATCGTGAAACCCATTGATTTTAAAGAACACATCAATGCTGTAAATAAAGCGGTGGACTTCTGGTTCCGTTACGCCGAAAACCAACTTGCACAGAAAAACTAGATAGATTATCCTCAACGACGCGCCAAACAACATTCCTTGATCAAATGCCTGAACTTTTACCTACCGAATCCATTAAACTCCTTTTACTCGAAGACCTTCAAAGTGATGCGGACATCATTCAACTTCAACTGAGGAAGTATGAAAAGAAGATCAAAACTCGCCACGTCTTGGGGAAAGCTGAATTTCTTAAGGCCCTGGAAGAAGAACGTTTTGATGTCGTTATTTCCGATTATTCTCTACCTCAATATACCGGAATGGAAGCCGTTCAACACGTTCGGGAACATTTCGAATACCTACCATTCATTATTTGTACGGGGTCGGTTAACGAAGAAACCGCTGTGGCTTGTCTCAAAGCAGGTGCTGATGACTATGTTTTAAAAGAAAGCCTTGGAAGACTACCCTCTGCCATTAAAGCTGCCATCGAAGCTAAACGAACGCTTCAAGAAAAGAAGCAAGCAGAGCAAGATTTGGTTGAAAGTGAGGAAAACTTCAGAGCAATTGCAGAGAATGCCCCAGACAACATCTACAAAATCACCCGAGAAGGAGTTATTTTATATGTGAATCGAGACATCCAAGGATTATCCAAGGAAAGCTTAATTGGCCGAAACATCACTGATTTGGTGCAAGGAAACAATCGGGAAAAACTGCTCAAGCAATTTCGAATTTCATTTGATGAAGCAAAACAATCTACCCTTGAAATTGAAGGTGATGCTCAAGACAACTCCCACTGGTACCTCTGTCGGATTGGCCCAGTGCTCAAAAATGGAAAAGTTGAAAGTTTGATTTTCATTCCCAGCAACATCACTACACGCAAAAAGGCCGAACTCGAGTTGCGTTCAATGAATAAAAAACTCTCCAAGCTCACGCAGCATTTGGAAAATGTGCGCGATGAGGAAAAGAAAAAAATTGCGATGGAGATTCACGATCAACTCGGTCAAGAACTTACGGGAAACAAACTCGGCTTGTTTTGGATTCAGCAGCACATAAAGCAACATGGCATGGCTCAAGCCAATGAAAAAGAAGTGTTGGATAAAATTGATTACCTGGTTGATCTAACCACTCAAACCATACAAACCGTAAGAAGAATTGCGCACGAACTAAGACCCGTTGTGCTTGATGACATCGGCTTGATCCCCGCAATTGAATGGCATGTAGAGAACTTCAACAAGAACCATCAATGCACCTGCGACTTGATAATCGATACAGGAAATTGTATCTTCGACAAAGATCTTTCCACGGCAATTTACCGCATTACGCAGGAGGCCCTGACCAACATCAACCGCCATGCGAAAGCGAGTGAAGCCAAAGTGGCACTCTACCTGAAAAACGAACACCTCCATTTGGACATTGAAGACAATGGTGTTGGAATTGATCGGGAAGCGGCGCTAAAATCTAAAAGTCTCGGCATTTTCGGTATCCATGAACGCCTCAAAGCGTGGAAGGGAGAAATTGAACTCATCGGTGAACCGGGGAAAGGAACTAAAATTAACATTCGTATTGCCTTAAAAAATATACAACAATGATTAAAGTAGCTATATGTGACGACCACAAGATTGTTCGAGAAGGCTTGAAACAAATCATTGGTGTGTTTGATGATTTTGAAGTGGTGATGGACGTGGAAAGCGGAGAATCACTGATCAAAGAACTTCGAAATTCAGACGCAGAGATTGTTGTTCTGGACGTTTCTCTTCCAGGTAGAAATGGATTGGAAGTGCTCAAACAAATTAAATCCATGTATGAGGATTTAAAAGTGTTGATGTTGAGTATGTATCCTGAAGATCAATTTGCCATTCGTGCACTCAAAGCAGGTGCCTCGGGTTACCTCCACAAAGATTCTCCTCCAAACATTCTCGTAGAGGCCCTCCGCACCATTGCTAAAGGAGGAGAATACCTGAGTCCGGCAATCACTTCCCTCCTATTCAAAGAAGTGAATTCTGACGGTGGTGGACTACCCCACAAAACATTGTCTGACAGAGAGTACGAAGTGCTTTTGTACATCGGCGAAGGAAAAAGCATCTCTGAGATTGCCAATCAGCTTTCTTTGAGTGTGAAGACCATCAGTACTTATCGAAGCCGAATCTTGGACAAAATGAATATGGACAACAATTCTGACTTGGTGAAGTACATCCTCATCCATGACCTAGCGCCGAGTATCTAGATCACTAGCTATAACCGATTGTGGGAAAAGTCCTACGATCTCCTCAGCATCGATCCTATATATCTGACAGAGAACCTCACTTACATTTGGATAACGAAAACAATTTAAACGCTATACCATGATACAAGTTGTACTCTGTGATGATCACAAAATCGTTCGCGACGGACTCAGTAAAATAATTGGAAGCTTTAACGACATTGAAGTCATAGCAGATGACATTGCAAGTGGTGAGGAGCTTTTACAACGATTAAGAAAAACCCAACCTGACGTCATTGTGCTCGACGTTTCCCTTCCTGGAAGAAGTGGTTTGGAAGTGCTGAAGCAGATCAAAATTTTCTATCCTGACATTAAAGTACTCGTTTTGAGCATGTACCCTGAGGATCAATTTGCGATCCGCATGCTAAAAGCTGGAGCATCGGGCTACCTCCACAAAGATTCTGCACCCGAGGTGTTGATCGAGGCCATTCGTACCATTCAAGATGGTGGAGAATACTTGTCTCCTCAAATCACCAAACTCTTGTATCGCGAAATGAACAACAAAAACCAGGAGTTGCCACACAAACAACTCTCTGACCGCGAGTTTGAAGTGTTTTTAGCCATTGGTGAAGGAAAAGCAAACAATCACATCGCCAACCAACTGTCATTGAGCGCGAAAACCATCTCTACCTATCGCTCGCGAATTTTGACCAAGATGACCATGGACAACAATTCGGAAATCATCAAATACATCCTATTGCATAACCTTCTCCCGAGCGCATAAATAGCCACTTTGTCACTCTTTCCTTCAGCACCTCAGTGGTTTTTCCTACAAACTATTGGGGTGTTTTTTTGACAAAGCACAGCGAAGACCAGCGTAATTTTACCCCGTTCGGTATTTACCTAACTTTCTTCTAAAATGAAAAATGAACCCCCTTTTCAAGTACTTCTTCTTGAAGACTATGACCTTGATGCAGCTCTTGTAAAAAACCAGCTTCAACGCGTTCACCCCGATTGGAAAATCGACCACGTGAGCACAAAAAAAGAATTCGAGTCCTTTTTGGAAAAGTCGCAACCCGACCTCATCTTGAGTGATTACAACTTGCCTAGTTTCAACGGAATGGAAGCTTTCTTGACCGTCAAAGGACTGAATTTGGAAATACCTTTCATCATCGTAACTGGCGAACTACCTGAGGAGGTGGCCATTGAATGCATCAAAGAAGGAGTGGACGACTACATCATCAAAAACTCCCTGCTCAGGCTCAACGTTGCCATTCAAAAGGCCATTGAGAAGAGGAGCATGTCCAACAACTTGGAACAGAGCATCCATCGCTACCATCAAATCTTCCAAAATGCTGGGGTGGCCATTGGAGCATTCCACTCGCCCGGGATGATTTCGCTTTTCAAAAAGATCATCCGACAAAAACCGCTGGAACAATTTGACATTGAAGACTTTAGAGGCATTCTCAAAAACCTTCGCATGAACGACGCCAATAAGCAAGCCGTGAAGCTGTTCAAAGCGAAGAACATTGATGAATTGAAGGAAAAGTTTTTCACCCTCTTCGCCAAAGATGCCTTTCAATGGGTGGGTCAGTGCCTTGCCAGTCTTGGAGGAAACGAAGAAGTGGAAGGAACACTCAAAGCGAAAACCTTGGATGGAGGGCTACTCTACTTGAGGATGACCATGTCTTTCGACCCCACTGATAACGAACGATTTAATGTGAGCATGGTGGATTTGACGAAAATCAGAGAATCGGAAAAGCGCCTCACTAAAGTCATGCAACGGCTAGAAACAACCGTTGAGCATCGCACAAAAGCGCTCACTTCGCTTAACATCAAACTACAAAACCAAGCCAAAGACCGTGAAAGGATCAATGGGGTGTTGAGGGACAACTACATTCAAATGACAGAAAGCATCATTGCTGCTAAGCGCATACAACAATTGATGCTTCCCAAGATTCAAGACATTGCAGATGCCTTCAATGACGCCTTTGTTTACCTGCGACCTAAAGACATTGTAAGCGGTGATTTCTATTGGTTCCATCAAAACGGTAGCAAAGCGTGGATTGCTTGTGTTGATTGCACAGGCCATGGAGTACCTGGGGCCTTTATGTCCATGATTGGTTCGAAAATTCTGAATCGAATCATCATCGAAGATTGCGTTGAACATACCGGGCAAATTCTCAACGAAGTGGACAACTACATCGTGAAGGAACTGAAGCAACACGATACCGACACCCTTGTGAGCACGGGGATGGACATTTCTTTGTGTTGTGTGGATTTCGAAAAGAACTCTTTGCAGTTCTCGGGAGCCTTTCAAAACCTGTACTGCTTTCAAAATGGACAGCTTCAAGTGGTGAAGGGCGATCGCTATTCCATTGGAGGTACCTTTAAAATTGAAAACAAATCCTACTCTGCACACACCATTGAATTGAGTGAAGGAGATACGTTTTATCTGCTTTCCGATGGTTATGCCGATCAATTTGGGGGTCCGAAAAACAAAAAATTCACGCGAAAACGTTGGATCGAAGAGTTGGAAGCTGTTCAAGGACTGAGCATGTATGAGCAAGAGATGAAGCTGAAAAGCGCTCTTCAAGACTGGAAAAGTACCAATGAGCAAGTGGATGACATCTTGGTGATGGGAATGCGATTCTAGTTGAACCGGGATAAGGAATGGATTTAAAAATCGTTCCTTTTTTTCAGCTTGAGGATGCTTTCAATCAGCAGTGGGGCCTTGCTTACGGAATAATAGGGGATCAATGTCCCACCAAACTTGCGGAAATACCGTTCTACATCGGGCAACATGGAGCCCTCGAAATCGAACAAACGCATGCCCGCTCTTTTCGCCGATTGAATCGCGAACCAAATCAAGGCGGGTCCGGCACCATTGTGCGCATCAACACGCTCAAAACCACTGAACAAATAATAATGGGTGTCTAGACTTTGGCAAACAACATTCACTGCCTTTAATGCTCCATTTTGATGGGCTGTGTACACGAGCAGTTGTTCGTTGGTATCGACCGACTCCAAACGAGAAAGGAGGTCTTTTCGCTGATTTGGAGCTAGTTCCTGATTCGCTTCTAAGATCAAGGTCTTGCCATCTTCCCCCAAGCTTGAATGCTGAGAAAATGCAAGTTCATCCTTTTCTGCCTTTCGAATCACATTGCGCAGTTTCGAATCCATGCTTTGAAACAAATCATCTTCTGATCTGCTCAAATCCATTTGATAGGTATATCGAGTAGTGAGTTTGTATTTCTTCCAATAGAACGCTTGCAAATCAACACAATCAACGGGAAAGGCGAAGTGCTTGATCATCATTTTTTCTTCATCAATCAAAGCCGCGAAGGACTCCATCAACTTTTTACGATCTACATGGGCGTTGGGATTACTTAATGGCAACACTTGAAAACCATTGTGAGGAGCAAAAGGAGGTGTGATGAGCGCGGAGGCCCATTTGAGTTTTCCGTCAAAAAGGCAAGCGAAGGCGATGGTCTCTTGGTCGGCCTTCGCCTGATAGAACAATGCTTGCTCTCCATAAACCGCGGTCCAATCCTCCTGCAAAAAGGCATTCAGTCTGACCCTCGCCTCATTTTCTGTTTGCCATTGGCGCAAGTCTTGAGCACTTATTCGGCTCCACACGTATTTCTGCGCTTTACTCAAGAGAGGTATTTCTGATAGATTTGTTGAAGTTTCTTCTCTTCGTTTTCCCACTGGAAATGTTGCTTGGCTTTTTGAAGACCCGGAATGTACTTATTCAAATCTTGTTCTGCCATTTTTCGAACAGCCGCTTCCAGAGAATCATGGGTATATTCTGGAATGACCTCTCCAATCTTCCATTCATTGACCACCGCTTTACAATCATGCAGATTATTGGTCAGTACTGGGATTTCCGCTTGAATGTATTCAAAAAGCTTGTTCGGCATACAAAACCAGTTGTTCAAGCAAAGGTTTTGGGTTGAAATAATGCCTACATCTACACTGGCGGTATACGGAATCAAGTCGTGATACGGCACGAAAGGATGAAAATGAACAACTTCTGAACGTTGAGCGACCTCTTCAATTAAAGGTTGAAATTTCCCTGCTCCCATCATCACCAAATGAAGCTTAGGGTCATTCATTTTTTCAAAGGTTTCCAAGAGCAACTCCATCCCCCTGCTCACCGCAAAGCCTCCTTGATACAAGAAGAGTTTTGCATCTTCCGGAATGTTGAGTTTGGACCTTAAAATGTCTTTTTTCTCTACAGGAGTGAGGTGTGGAGAATTGTACACAATGGTTGGTTCTTCAATGCCATACAATCGCACATATTCATCGGCTATTCCCTTGCTCACTTGAATGATGTGATCTGCCTTGCGAATAGTCCAACGCTCCATTTTTTGAACAAAGGTCTTTTCCAATCCACTTCGACCGTAACGCTCGGCTTGGTATTCGTGAGAATCATAAATCAGACGGAGTTTTGGTCGGGTAATTTTTGCAAAAACCCCCATCAGAAAGATTTCAAAATCATTGCAATGCCATACATCAGCCTTGCGGTAGTTGAAAACAATGCGGAAGATTATTTCGAGGTATTTGATTGCTCCCCAGAGTTTTCCTTCTGGTAAGCTCATGGTTTTGATTTTCACTCTTCGTACGGGAATTCCATCCGCCTCATCAAATTCCTTCACATCTCCTTTTAGAAGCCCCACAATTTCAACGTCAAACCCCATATCTCTGAGGCTTCTTGACGTTTTGTACACCCGATTGTCGGACGTAAAATTGTTCAATACGATGTTGGCTAATCTTACTTTACTCATGCGCTTGTGTTGCTCAAATTCTTCAAAGTTACAAATACGTTAATTGTGAGGTATAGGACCTTCATGCAAACAAAAGCAATTAAGGCTTGAAACTCATTGCCTCCCCCAAAATAGACTCCTAGGAGCGCTATGAGCACCAACACAAAGTGCAGTGCATCCAACCGCAAGATCGTTTTTTGAGATCGTGTTCGATGTAGGATAAATGCCAATGAACCCACCGTAAAATTGGCTGCAAACCAAAAAACCAGCACCCTCAAGTAGATCAATACCTCACTCCACTCCTCTCCAAAGACAATGCTCATCGTATTTTCAGGCAAAACCCAGACTGCCGCAATCATTACTATTCCAATGATCGAAAATCGTTTGAGCATGTTGAGATAATACACCTTCAAACTTTCATTATCTATTTCCGTCAATCTTTGATAGAAAACTTGAGAAAAAGAAGTGCCGAAAGTATTCAATGGAGTCATCACTATTCTTCTGCACAATCCTAAAATACCGATAGCAATCAAACCGTTGGTGCCAAAGAGGTAACCAAAAAGTGCAATGTGTAACCATTGGGCTAAACGGCTCAGCAAAGAGGAAGGAATGGAGTATTTGGGATATTCCTGATATTCTAAAGCGAGTTCTTTTCTTTTCGCCTGGTCAATGCCACCAAATCCAGCAGGAGTTAATTTTCGAAATTGAAAAAACAAGTACGTGAAGGTGATAAAATGTCCAAAAGCAACGCTGTAGATCAGCCCAGAAGACTCCAAGCCCATTTTTGCAAGTCCAATCTTGCTAGGTTCGCTCGTGAGAGAAAAGATGGCTTTTGATTGGGCAGTAGGTCCAAAATGCTTTTTCCTACTAAACCAAAAGCCCAGCGCCGTGGTGAGCACAAAAAAGAAAGCACTGGGTCCGACAAGCCAAAGGTGCTGGCCTAGGCTTGGGTTTCCAAGAAGTTCGCTAAGATGCTGACCAAAAAAAAGCGCTAGAATCACCAAAACCACCATGGCTTGGAAAGAGAGTTTGAGCACAAAGGCGAGAATGTGCCGAGCGTCTTCATCTTTTTTGGGAAGCATGATTGCAGGCTCATATCGACCACCAACAAATACACTTAATATCCCGAGAATCATGGCAAAATGTTCGAGGGAAGCGAACATTTCAGGCGTGTACAAACGAGTCACCACCACGGAAAGCAATAATGCAATTGCTTGACCTGTAATGGATCCCACCATTAGGGTGCTGACATTCTTTACAAACTCAGACTTTCGGAGTTTTTTCAAGGCTTTATGATTGGTGATCTTGCGCCACCTCCTGCTTGAGCACTTTATGGATACGCTTTTCCGCAGCATATATCCGCTCAATAATATCCACCACTTTTAGCCCTTCTAAGGCGTTGGTGGTGATGTTACTTTTTCCGCTGAGGGTATCGATAACGTTTTCGATGACGTAACCGTGGTTGGCTGCTGAACCTTTGTAAGCACCATAATCATTGGCAGGATTGCTTGGGGGAAGCTCGGGCATTTCGTAGTCTTCAACGTGGCAGTATTCTACCTCGTTCATGTATTGTCCGCCAATTTTCACTGTTCCTTTTTCAGCCACGATGGTCATGCTCGACTCAAAGTTCTGTTGGTTCACTGCGGTTGAAAAATTGATGGCGCCCATTCCACCATTCACGAAATCGAAGTTCACGAAGCCGCTATCTTCAAACTCGGTGTTGTTCTGGTGTTTGAAATCTTTGAATTTTGCTTGAATGTTGTCGATGTCTCCAAAGAGCCAATACATGATATCAAGGAAATGGGAGAATTGAGTGAAGAGGGTTCCTCCGTCCAAGTCCATAGAACCTTTCCAGTGCAATTTTTTGTAGTATCGGTCGTCGCGGTTCCAATAACAATTGATTTGAACCATGTAGATTTCGCCCAGTTTTCCTGACTCCACCATGTCTTTGATCCAAACGGACGGGGGACTGTATCTGTTTTGCATTACGCAGAATACTTGGCGAGACACATTCAGAGCGCTGTAGATTACTTTTTCGCAATCGGCCTTGTTGAGCCCCATGGGTTTTTCAACCACGATGTGTTTTTTGTGATCCAATGCCGCCAATGCATGTTCGGCATGCAAACCATTGGGAGTACAAACGCTCACCACATCGATCTCAGGGTGTTTTTCGAGCATTTCGTTGTGATCGGTGTAAAAAGGAACATCGAAATTGGCATCACACTCTTCTTTAGATCGGCGATCGCACATTGCCACCAGCACTGCATCGGTGTGGCGAGAGATCATTTCAGCGTGGCGCTTTCCAATGTGTCCACTTCCAATAACAGCAAAACGTACTTTTCCCATAATAGTTTTATTCAAGGAGGCAAAGTTAGAAATTTAAGGGATGCTTAGATGTTTCTCACCGAACGATTGAACAATAGGTATCCAAAATTCAGTACAAGGCTCCATTGTTTCTCCTTTTGATCGTAATAATTGACGGAGAAACTAAGCGGACCAATGGGTGAATGATAGATGATGGAGCTTGATGCAATGAAGTAAAAAGCATGGTCCCAATTGTAGCTAGTGAGGCCATCTTCCCGCTGTTGCAGCATTCCTATTGGTCTGAAAGCATATCCCTCTGCGCGCAAATCGATGTTTTTCCCAATATCTCCAACCAGCATCAATCCTCCAGCCGCATAGTTGTGTGCGCGATAGTTTTTTATAAAAAAGGTTTGGCTTTCGGGAATGGGTTGAAAAGCGGGTGCTGCGATCAGCGTTGAGACATGGTTTCGCATAAAAGGTTGGGCAGATGCCACACCTTCGAGCATCATCCCAATTCTCAAATGTCCGATTTTCTCAAAATAGTTGATGTACTTGATCTTCCCCACAAACCATTCTCTTTGCGCGCTGAGCGTATCGGAAGAACTGAAGGTTGAACCGGGAATGGTTCGTTCATCTCCACGCAAGTATTTCCCTTGAATGGACAAAAAAGTACCCTTTTTGGCAAATTGCTTTCGGTTGAGTGTGTTTCGTTCGTATTTCAAATCAGCGATTCCTGCGATGGTGCGGGTTCGGTCTGCGGTGTCACTCGCCAAAAACTCAGGGGTTTGATAGTAGTCATCGTTGATCACGGCAAAATCGGTACTCAACTCCAGTTTCCCTTGGCTTCTCACTGGAAAACGAAATTTCAAGCCCCCAAAGCGCTCATCGATTACGATAAATGACGGCCTTACATCTTCAAAAAAAGTAGCGAAACTGGTGAAGTAGTCCCAACGATTGAAAACCATGTTCGGTTCAATAGAGAATGGAAGCCTTCCCGCAAAATCGATTCGAGCACTCAAGGAAACCGACCCGTAAAATTTCCCGAAATAGCTTTTCGCCTCCAATGTGGAGCTGGTTCGGCCAAAAATGTTGTATTTCAGGCCAATGAAACCAGTATTGATTGGTCGGGAAGAAAACACCCCCCCCACACTTAAGAACACATCTTTTTCCTTCTTCACATCCAAGTTCAAAAGGTATTTCTGTGTTTTTCCGTTGTACACAGCAGTTGGAAAGATGCTTTTTACTTTGTCGTCGGCAAAGGCTCTGAAATACGTCGTTTTGAGTCGGGTTAAATCCACTTCACCCTCCTTTTTTGAAATCATTCGTTTGACGTAGCTCTTTTGGGTTTTCTCCAGACCTGTAATGGTGATCTCATTGAATATCAGCGGTTTCTTTTGTAGTCGGAACGCCTTTCTTTTGCTTGAACGCTCTTCCATGCTCACACGCCGATCCATCAGGGCAGTAATTTCGTTGATTCGTTCTTGTGTTGCCGTGTAGCCCGCGCTCATAGCCAAAGCCAAATCTTGAAAATCAAAAGTTCCCACCGCAATTTCGGGTTCCACAATGATCATTTCATCACACAGTTGATCGAAATTTGTTTTGTACGTCACCATATTGGTGAGTTGGGAAAGAAAATCGTCTTCTTGCGGAGGATCGGCATTTTCGGAAACATTGCACCCGAGAATCACATCAGGAAGAAAATCATTGTAGCAAATGTTTGAAGGGAAATTATTGTACAAGCCACCATCGAACAGTAATCTTCCATCCACCCGAATGGGTTCAACAAAAAAGGGATAAGTCATGCTCGCCCGCACCGCTGTTGCTAAGCTTCCTCCCCGGAAAATCACCTCTTCTTTGGCCTCAATGTCAGAAGCATTGCAGCGGAACGGAATGTAGAGTTGGTCAAAATCATAATTCGCTGCTCCGGAAGCTTCCGCAAAGTACTCCATGAGTTGAAAGTCCAATTGAACCGGATTATTGAGATTGGTGGGAATGCTTGAAGTAATGAATTTCCCTTTTGAGAATTTAAGGGTCCCCATACTTGCATCGGGGTCGTTTTTCTTGAAATAATAAGTGTAGTTATCATCAATTTCCCCTTCGGTCATGTCCAGAAAAGCCCTAGAAGACATGATGGAATCGATTTCATCCACAGAATAACCAGCAGCATAAAACCCGCCAATCACTGCTCCCATGGACGTACCACAAATGTAGTCGATGGGTACTTCTGCCTCTTCTAAAGCCCTTAAAAACCCAATGTGTGCGCCTGCTGTAGCACCACCTCCAGACAATACTACCCCTACTTTCTGACCTTGCAGCACACCTGCCGTGCACATAGCAAAAACCAAAAAGATGGGACGAAGAGTGGAAAGTACATTCATGTTTAAGCGCTGGAAGGCGACCTTAAAGGTAATCATACGGGGGAAACTTGTGACTCAGGCAAATGTCGAATTATATTTTCTTCTTTGCGAAAATGATGGAATACATTCTGTTAAAAAACACTTTTCAAGTCAACTCACCAAGCAAATCCTTAAAATAACCTACCGCTTTCAACATTCTTGATCCATACCAAGAGAAGGCCTCACCATCCACCAAAAGCACTTTTGATTGTGGAAGGAGTTTGTTCAACTCTTGAACGTGTGCTTCTTTGAAAGGGAAAGGTTCGGAAGAAAGGAGCAACAAATCTGGATTGATTTCCTTGATCTCTTCCAACGTTAGTTGAGGGTACCGTGGTGAGGTAATGGCATTTTGCCAAGACAAGTGCTGGAGTACATCATGAATGTAGGTATCGTTTCCCGCCGCCATAAATGGACCTTTCCAAATCAAATAGATCACCGATTTTTTTGGGTTTAAAGGAATTTGACTCCAAACAGCTTGAATCTTCTTGTAAAGGTCCTGGGACTCAGTCAACCTTTCTAGGATTTCCCCCAAAGACCGCATCATCTCAAGGGCGCTTTCAACACCGCAGATATCGCTCACGTAGACCGGGCAATGCTGACCAAGTGTCTCAATATCTTCCTTCCGGTTTTCTTCTTTGTTGGCGATGATCAGCTCTGGTTGAAGGGAAAGGATGCGCTCAATTTTCGGATTTTTTGTTCCTCCGATAAGTTGGGAACTTTTGCGAGCGTCGTTGGGATGTACGCAAAACTTGGTGATGCCTACAGGTGCTACACCGATATCAAAAAGAAATTCAGTAATGCTCGGAACAAGCGAAACCACTCTGGAAGGAGGTTTCTCAAACTTGAGGGACCTTCCCATCTGGTCTTGGAAGTGAATCATGCTCATCGCTCAGTTCAGAACCGCATTGAGCTGTTCATCTGTTAGCGGTACTGCCCCGTTTTCATGGCTCAGTTCAATCACTTTTCTCATGGCCTGGACGTCCAGCCCTAAGTTTACTCCAATTTCCATCAAGCTTGCCGACTCGGAAGGACTAATTTCTCCATCTGCCAAGCAAGTATAAAGCAAGTGGTACCATGATTTGAGACCATCTCCTTTTTCCAAATTGGGTGATGCTTCATGAAGAGCATCCTCAATCGACAGCTTGTGTTTATTGGCATAATCTTGAATGATCTTTAATTCTGCTGCATCGATATTTTCATCGGCTTTCACCACTTGAACGAGGTGAATGAGGTGGGTTTTTGGGCTCATTTTTCGGAAGGTTGTTGTTCGTACAATTGCAACAAAGTTCGTAAATCTTCAATAGAATTTGCCTCTTGAGGAGGCTTGTCTTTCCGCCATCTCGCCATCCGGGGAAAGCGCAGAGCAATTCCACTTTTGTGTCGAGAAGAATGGGCAATTCCTTCAAACGCAATTTCGAAAACCAGCTCTGGTTTTACGCTTCGAACCGGACCAAATTTATCTACTGTATTCTTTTTTACAAAGCGATCTACCTCTTTGAATTCTGCATCTGTCAAGCCCGAATAAGCCTTTGCAAAAGGAACCAGCTCCTCTCCTTTCCAAACGGCGAAAGTATAATCGGTGAACAAATTGGCCCTTCTTCCGTGACCTCTCATGGCGTAAATCAGCACCGCATCAATGCTGAGGGGGTCGAGTTTCCATTTCCACCAGTTTCCTTTTTTTCTTCCATCTTCATAAGGACTCGTTTTTCTTTTGATCATGAATCCTTCCGCCCGAAACTCCCTACTTCTCAATCTCAAGGCTTCATATTCTTCCCAAGTTTGCAACTCAATCGACTCCGACAGCAAGAGGTTTTTTGAAGTACATTCTTCGGTAGTTTGAATCAATTGTTGCCGACGTTCCTGCAAAGCTAGCTCACGAATGTCCTTTCCATTCGCTTCAAGTTGATCGTAAGCAATGAATTTCACTGGGGCATCTTCTAGCAGCTTTTTGGGAAGTGTTTTTCTTGAAATTCGCGTTTGAAGCAATTGAAACGGCAGTACCGCGGAACCGTCATGCACCACAATCTCTCCATCGAGCACGGTTCCATCGTTCAAGTGTGCCGCTAACTCCATCAGCTCGGGATACTTTTCGCTCACGAGTTCCTCTCCCCTCGTCCAAACGAAACATTCACCTCCCCGTTTAACAATTTGTCCGCGAATTCCGTCCCATTTCCACTCAAACTGCCAGTCTTCTAGATTCATTTCTGTTTTTAGTTCCTCTTCTAAAGAATAAGCGAGAAAAAAAGGATAAGGTCTGGCGAGGTTTTCATCCAGATTGCTTTCCATCAGCTCATGGTAAGTGGTTACCCGAGGGTCCCAATTTCCCATGAGACGGTGAGCCACTACCGTTTCTTCCTGTTCACTAAAAATGGCCAAAGCTTTGATCAGGTTTTTCTTAGCCACCCCAATTCTCCATGCTCCGGTGAGTAGTTTATTGAACACAAAACGTTCGAAGTGCTTGGAATTTTTCCAAATCGTCAACACAGCCTCTTTTTGCTTTTCTTCCTCCCACTCCTTCATGGAAACCAGGGCGTTGATTTGCTCATCGAGACTGTTTTTTAGTCCGCCCGAACCATCAAACGGTACGAGCAGCGCCATGGTTTCTGCCAAATCACCAACGATATGATAGCTCTCTTCAAAAAGCCAATCTTCCAGCTGAGCAAGTTCTGCGCACCACGATTTCAGCAAAGTATTCTTCACCGCTCTTTTCGGACGTTTTCCCGTGAATAGGGCAATGCACCAGAGCCGGTCGGCCGGAGAACTGTTCTCAAAAAACGACACCAAAGCTTCAATTCTTTTTTTGCTTGAACTTTGGGATTCAATTTTTTGAATGAGGGATACAAACTGTTTCAAAGTAGCTGGTTTTTTTGCCGATTCAATCGAGTGCTTTTTGTTCTTCGTTTTGTTCTTCTTTCTCGTCGCCAAAAGCTGTTTTCACCACCTCTGCATCGATACCTTGAGCATTGAGCCATTTGGAATACACCTCAGTATAGCCGTGGGTAACGAATACCTTTTCTGCTCTTGAAAGCTTCACTGCTTCATTGAGTCCTTTCCAATCTGCGTGGTCGGACATCACGAAGCCGACATCCACATTGGACCTTCTTCTCGTTCCTCGCATTCTCATCCAACCGCTCACTGCAGCCGTTTCGTGGGGACCAATTTTCTTCGTCCACCTCGCTCCCATGGAACCCGGCGTTGCAATGATGATGTTTCCACGAAGGTCTTCCTTCTTCACATCTGGTGAAAACTCTGTTCTTTCTGGAAGTTGGATGATGCTATCCAAACATTCATTGGTTCTTTCCACAGCCGCGTGAGTGTAAATTCGCGCTCCCGTTTTTTCAATGGATTTCATGACACGTTGAGCTTTTCCTAAGGCATAAGCATAGATCACACCTACTTTTTGATTTTCCACCAGAGACGCGCGCCATTGGAGCAATTGGTTTTCCAAAACATCTTCTTTCAGCCAATCGAAAACGGGCAAGCCAAAAGTAGATTCTGTCACAAAATGAGTGCAAGGCACTGGCTCAAAGGGAGTAGAAATTCCATCATCCTCCAATTTATAGTCACCACTAATCACCCATTTTTCCCCTTTGTATTCCAAGCACACTTGGGCTGACCCTGGAATGTGTCCGGCAGGATGCATTGAAATCTTCACCCCATTGATAGAAATGCTTTCGAGATAATCCAAAGCTTGAACATTGATGTCCTTTCCCAAACGATGTTTCATTACGGGAATGCTCCAAGGATGAGCGAGATAGTTTTTCATACCATACCGAGAGTGGTCGGCATGGGCATGGGTGATGATGGCCTTATCCACCGGTTTCCACGGGTCCACATACACCTTCGCTCTCGGACAAAAGAGGCCCTCTTCTCTAAATTCGATCAATGACATGGAAAGATAACCGCCGACAAGCATTGTGGTTCTGACAAATCGTCAAAATGTCAGTAAAAATCATGCACATCCTCATGATTGTCAGCAAATCAATGTCAATATTTCTCAAAATTCGGGCAAAAGAGCCGTGGCACATGAATTGAGTTAGGGGGAGTGAAATTAGAAATTCACAAAAGCAATTATAATGAGTAAGATAATCGGAATCGACCTCGGAACTACCAATTCTTGTGTATCTGTAATGGAGGGGAATGAGCCCGTTGTAATCACCAACAGTGAAGGGCGACGCACCACACCATCTATTGTAGCATTTGTTGATGGTGGCGAGCGTAAAGTAGGTGACCCGGCGAAGCGTCAGGCCATCACCAACCCAGAGAAAACCATTTTCTCGATCAAACGTTTTATGGGTTCAACCTTTAGTGACACCCAGAAAGAAGTAAACAGAGTACCTTATAAAGTAGTGAAAGGCGATAACGATACGCCGCGTGTTCAGATCGATGATCGCATGTATTCTCCTCAAGAAATCTCTGCGATGGTGCTTCAGAAGATGAAGAAAACAGCAGAAGACTATCTTGGTCAGGACGTATCGGAAGCCGTAATTACCGTACCTGCTTACTTCAACGATGCTCAGCGTCAAGCAACAAAAGAAGCAGGAGAAATTGCTGGGTTAAAAGTTAAAAGAATCATCAATGAGCCTACCGCTGCGGCCTTGGCTTATGGATTGGACAAGAAATCCATCGATCAGAAAATTGTCGTTTTTGACCTTGGAGGAGGTACTCATGACGTATCTATCCTTGAATTAGGTGATGGAGTATTTGAAGTACTCTCTACCGATGGTGACACCCATTTGGGTGGTGATGATTTTGATCAACTCATCATTGACTGGTTGGTGAACGAATTCAAAAACGAGAATGGCGGTTTGGATCTATCAAAAGACCCAATGGCCTTGCAACGTTTGAAAGAAGCTGCTGAGAAAGCCAAAATTGAGCTATCGAGCACCACCTCTACTGAAATCAACTTGCCATACATTATGCCTGTGGATGGCATTCCAAAACACTTGGTACGTTCATTGAGTCGTTCGAAGTTTGAACAACTGGCTGATGAATTGATTAAGCGATCCATAGAGCCATGTGAAACAGCCATGAAAGCGGCAGGGTTATCGAAGTCAGACATCGACGAAGTTATTCTCGTTGGAGGATCTACTCGAATTCCTGCGGTACAAGATGCGGTGAAAGCGTACTTTGGAAAAGAGCCAAGCAAAGGAGTAAATCCGGATGAAGTTGTTGCCATTGGAGCAGCCATTCAAGGAGGTGTTCTCACGGGAGAAGTGAAAGACGTTCTTTTGCTTGATGTAACTCCATTATCTCTAGGGATTGAAACCATGGGTGGAGTATTTACGAAGTTGATTGATGCGAACACCACCATCCCAACGAAGAAATCGGAAACCTTCTCTACCGCTGCTGACAATCAGCCATCAGTAGAAATCCACGTTGTTCAAGGAGAGCGTGCCATGGCCGCTGACAACCGTTCGATTGGGAAATTTCACCTCGATTCAATTCCACCTGCACCAAGGGGAGTTCCACAAATTGAAGTGACCTTTGACATTGACGCGAATGGAATCATCAATGTAACCGCAAAAGACAAAGCCACGAACAAGGAGCAATCCATTCGAATTGAGGCGTCTTCTGGTTTGAGCGATGAGGAAATCGAGAAAATGAAGAAAGAAGCGGAAGCCAATGCTGAGAAGGACAAAGCTGCTAAAGAGGCGGTGGACGTTGTGAATCAGGCAGACAGCTTAATTTTCCAAACAGAGAAAAACTTGAAAGAGTTTGGAGATAAGCTTCCGGAAGATAAAAAGCAGCCGATTGAAGAAGCGCTTGCAGCCTTGAAAAAATCTCACGAGTCGAAAGATTTGGAGGCGATTAAGGCCGACATGGAGAAACTGAACACGGCATTCCAAGCAGCGAGTCAGGACATGTACAACGCGCAACAAGCAGCGGGTGGAGATGATGCCTCTGCACAAGGCGAAGCAGGTCAGAACGGAGATGAAGAAGTCACCGACGTTGATTTTGAAGAAGTGAAGGACGAGAAGTAAGTCTTACATCAATAATGAGAAGCCGTTTCCGTTGAGGGAACGGCTTTTTTTGTTTGTGTGTCGAGCGTTCAAAGTAAAAATTGGATGAACATTTTTTCTTTTTCTTCGATTTGTTCGTGGTTTCTATTTATTTTGCTCCTTAAACCAAAAGAGGTGACTTCCTCTTAACCAAAACTCAAACCATGTTAAAAGAATTCAAATCATTCATCTCCAAGGGCAACGTACTCGATTTAGCTGTTGGGGTAATTTTGGCCACGTACTTTGGCGCAATCATCAAATCACTTGTGGACAACATCTTGATGCCTCCCATTGGAGTAGCTTTAGGAGGAGTAGATTTTTCCAAATTGGGAATGGAATTGCAACCGGCAGTGCTCAATGCCGCTGGTGAAGTTGAGAAAGCTGCAGTAGTGATTGGGTATGGGGTATTTATTAATACCATCATTACCTTCATTATTGTTGCCTTTTGTATCTTCTTGGTGGTGAAGGGATACAACAACATGAAGAAGAAAGAGGAAGCAGCACCTGCAGCACCTCCGGCACCTTCGAAAGAAGAAGTTTTGTTGGGAGAGATTCGCGATTTGTTGAAGAAGTAAGTATAAATTGTAGATAGTGAATGAAGGCGTCCGGTGGGCGCCTTTTTTTGTGGGGTGAATTTGGGGGGAAGCGAAGCGGGACTATAGTCGCTGTGCATGCTGAGGAAAAAGGGGGTATGCGCTCTAAATGGATAGGTTTTACAGTGCGGACTGCGAAGTGCGGAGAATGAGGAATTGTCGGGTTTCCTTTGGTGATGGGGCTGTGCGCTCTAAATGGATAGGTTTTACAGTGCGGAGAGTGAAGTGCGGAGAATGAGGAGTGGTCGGGTTTCCT
>CAZYPV010000056.1:0-22154 GCA_964649515.1 uncultured Comamonadaceae bacterium
CAAAACTTGTTTAAAACTTCACACCTTGTCAACAGGCACATGCCAAATGCGGTTGTAACTTGTTCACCATGAGCGATGCAAACGAAACCTTTCTCAATCGATTTCGGATCATGGGCGGCGGACCAGTAGATGATGTTTTCGAATACCTAAAACACGTTGTCAATAACCAAGAAACCTCAGAAATTCACGTTGGTTGTGACTCTCAAAACTACCGCAACGATACCGTTTACGTCACCACGATCGTTTTCAGATATCAAGGAGCGGGCGCACATGTCGTCTACCGAAAAGAACGTGTCCCAAAGATTCACGACCTCTGGTCCAAACTCTGGGGTGAAACCGAACGTTCTGTTGAACTTGCCAACTTGATTCGGGAACGCTGCGGCATCACCATTCAACAGATTGATTTGGACTTCAACTCCGACCCCAACTTTCCAAGTCACAAACTGCTGAGTGCATCCACAGGATACATCTCCTCTCTCGGTTACCAAAGCAAGGCAAAACCACACCTCCTCATGGCAGTCTGGGCGGCCAATGTCTTGTGTCACTGAGTTTGAACATGAGCAGTTCTGAGCGGTTATTTGGATATGAAAATGCATCGAATCACAACCGAACAGATTTTACCTTTGAGCCTGGATGAGGCTTGGGACTTCTTTTCAAAGCCAGACAACCTGAACGAAATTACCCCAGAAGATATGAGCTTCAAAATATTGAGCGGTGCGGGGGAAAGAATGTTTGCAGGTCAAATCATCACCTACAAGATCAAACCTTTACTCAACATCCCTATGAACTGGGTCACGGAAATTGTGCAGGTGGTTGAAAACAAATACTTTATCGATGAACAACGCTTTGGCCCGTATGCCTTTTGGCACCACCGTCACCACTTCGAAGAGCATGAAGATGGCGTGTTGATGAAAGATACCCTGCACTATGCCCTCCCAATGGGGTTCTTAGGAGAGTTGATGGGAGCACTCTTTATTCACAAAAAAGTGAAGGGCATTTTTCAATATCGAGAAGAAAAGCTCAACCGCATTTTCCCAAAGAAATCATAACTTAGAGTGCTACAAACGTCAATGCTTCTCCACTCATCTTTAATCGAAGATCATGAGCCAAGAAAATAGTCGAAGAAACTTCATAAAAAAAGCTGCTGTGCTTGGATCTGGGGCGATTCTCAGCGCCAAAGCAAGCGGAATGACACCAAATTTAGACATGAACAAAAATCCAATCAAACGAACCCGTCCCTTAGGCTTTCAATGGGAAACACAAGACCCCTTTCTTTTCTGTGTTCATCATGAAGACCAATATCCCGAAGGAAATGAAGTGATGGGTCCAAAAACAGGAATTGAGGGTAGAAATTTAGGTCAGGATTTTTTGTTGAAGGACGGCTATCGGATGTATCATGGTAAACGTGTCCCAGGTTTTCCCGGACACCCTCACCGTGGTTTTGAGACGATTACTGTGGTGCGCAAAGGCATGGTAGATCACAGCGATTCGAAAGGCGCAGCGGGACGATATGGAGATGGTGATGTACAATGGATGACTGCGGGAAGCGGACTCCAACACGCTGAAATGTTCCCGCTTTTAAAGGAGAATGACAAAAATCCATTGGAACTTTTTCAAATATGGATCAACCTCCCGGCAAAAGACAAAATGGTAGAACCCCATTTCAAAATGCTTTGGTCTGAAGATATTCCAGATTTTCATTATAAAGATAGTAACGGACGCAGCACGAGCATTGAAGTGATTGCCGGAAAAATTGGCGGAATGATGGCGCCTCCTCCTCCCCCCAACTCTTGGGCCAATAATCCAGACAACGATGTGGCCGTGTGGAACATTGCTATGGAACCGGGAGCCCAATTCTTACTTCCTGAGGCGGCTGAAGGGGTGAATAGAACGCTCTATTTTTACGAGGGAGCTGCGCTTCAGATAAATGACGAAAAGTTGCAGAACTACCACGCTGCTGATGTAGATGGAAGCTCGGAACTGTTGTTGATCAATGGAGATATACCAGGAAAAATATTGGTTCTTCAAGGAAAGCCCATCAATGAGCCGGTGGTGCAACACGGACCGTTTGTGATGAACACCCGTGCAGAACTTCAACAAGCATTTACTGATTTTCAAGCAACGCACTTCGGAGGTTGGCCTTGGGATCGGTATGATCAAGTTCATGACAGAAACAAAGGCAGGTTCGCTTACCATGCAGATGGCAGGAAAGAAGAACGGTCGTAGATAAAGATGATTTTTGATATGGAAGGACGAGGAAACTCGTCCTTTTTTCTTTCCAGGGTTTGCTCCTCGCCTAAAGGACCAAAAACAAAAAAGCGGCTTCCCGTTGGATTCCGCTTTTTTTAAGATCATTACTAGCGCTATCGGCAACCGCTGCAATGAAACTTTCAATAAGTTCGACCTGATTCACAAATACTGTGTTTGGCAAAACTGATTTCGATTGTGTAAATCAGGTCTAAAAAATTTTACCAGTCCGCGTGCATTGAGATGAAAAATCTAAAGTTAGGTAGGCAGATTTATCGTTACAATGAAAAGTATTCGAGTGTCTCTACGCACTATGAACACTACAAATATGGCTCATAATCTGCTTGCCTACCTTGAATTTTCGACGACCCGGCGTATTCTTTCGATTTTTGGTAATGAACCTTCGTTTTTTGGTTTTTTTACCCTTTCAAAATATTCACACTTCGAAGGAAAATGGGCTTCTGAGCTCTACTCATCGGGATCACTTTGTCGGCAAGCATCACACTGTTGTCTTCCACATCGGTGATTTTATCCATGTTGACAATGTACTTGCGGTGAACTTTGATGAATCGTGGATGTGATAGACGAGAATCCACGGCTGAGAGCGTGCCATGAATCATGTAACTTTCATCTGCACAGACTACTTTCACATAATCGCCTACACTCTCCAAAAAGAAGATGTCTTCAAATGGAATACGTACCAAACTTCGGTCTGCTTTGATATATACCTCTTGGGCCGCACTGGCTTGAGCAACGGCACTTAAGCGAGATTGTCGACTGCTGGCTTTTTCAATGCCTTTTTTAAAACGGGATGATTTGATGGGTTTGATCAAGAAATCAGCAACTTCAAATTCAAAGGCCTCAAATGCATAATTCTTGTTCCCCGAAGTGACAATGACTTCAGGCATATAAGGAACGGCCTCCAAGAATTGCAATCCACTCATGGTAGGCAATTCAATGTCCAGAAAAATAAGGTCCACGGCTTCTTTACTCATGAATTGCAATGCTTCCTTCGCATCCTCAAAACTTCCTACCAAATTGAGTTCAGGTTCTTTCGAGCACAACTTCTCCAAGGATTTCCGTGCTAAAATTTCGTCTTCAACAATAATGCATTTCATTTTTTGCCCAATTGAGTAGCGTTTTTAAATCCGCCAAGAGTGATTGTTAGTGTTCCGTTTGCTCACTACAAAAGACTGAAAAAGTAAGTTAAGTAAAGATTTAGAACGCTTATTTTCGATTTTTGGTCGTTTTTTAACGATGAACGACTTATTTATTAGATGTTCTGAACACTTTATCATTAAACCAGCAAAAGACGTCCTCTATAAACAGACAATATCAGTGGGGTTTTGGTTCAGTTTGAACGATATTCGGTTAAGAAAAAGTTACGAAAACACAATTTTGAAGACAAATTAGAACTGATTCATCTGGTTTTCTACCTTGGGCAACATCCGCTTCAAATGCTCAGCGATTTTATTGTAGATGCGCTGACATTGTTCCTCCTCACCATCGATTGCAGCACTTTCCAAAGCACTCATCGCCTGAGTGATGGATGAGAGTCCAATCATGGTGAAAGTGGGTTTGATCTTGTGAGCTTGTTGTTTAATCTTATCGAAATCTGTCTGATCCACGGCATTCATGAGAGTTTCCATGGATTCATCAACAATGCTCAAAAATACGGAGAACATCTCTTTGGCGTATTCCAAATCATCTCCGTAGGCTTCTTCCAAATAGTCGAGATCAATTTCTTCTTGAAAGTGAAGTTCTTGGGGCTCTCTTTCCAAGGAAGGTTTGATCATGTGTTGGGGAACGGTACAGCCATCATCACGTTTCGAGGCACTAGAATTCGCTCGGGTTTGAACCCGCTCACGATACGATTTTAAAACTTCATAGAGCTGATTAGGAGCGAAGGGTTTGGAGATGAAGCCCGACATCCCTTGCGCCATTGCACTTTGCTTTTTGGACAGAAAAGAAGATGCGGTTAATGCTAAAACAGGGACCTCCTCTTTACGTTCTTTTTGAATGTCAAATATTCGATGGGTTGCTTCAAAACCGTCCATCCTCGGCATTTGAAGGTCCATCAGAACAAGGTCGTAATGGTTTTGCTCGTACAATTCCACTGCTTCCACCCCGTCATTTCCAACATCAAAGTGAATGCCTACTTTTCTTAATAGGGTGCTGATGTAACGCTGGTTCATGGTATTGTCTTCCGCCACCAAAACACGCATCCCTTCTAAGCTTATTTCCGTCTTTTCTCCATGCACACCATCTCGACCACCGATTTCTCCCTGGGAGGTGTCAAGATCAACGTCAAACGAAAAATAGAAGTTCGCCCCTTCGCCTTCTGAAGAGGAAACCTGTAACTTACCGCCCAGTAAACGAACGAGCTGACTAGAGATGTACAAGCCCAAACCGGTTCCTCCATACTGACTACTCACACTCTTATCTGCTTGCTTGAAACGTTCGAAAATATGCTGCTGCTTCTCAACGCTAATACCCACTCCGGTATCTTGCACCGAAAACATCAATCTTGTTCGATCTTCCTGCTTGCCTTTTGAAGCGCTTACTTTGAGCAAAACTTCGCCTTCAGCCGTAAACTTTTCGGCGTTGGACAAAAGATTGATTAAAATTTGGCTCAGCGCTTGGGCGTCAGACCATACATGATGCTTGAGGGCATTGTCAAATTCCAGGTTGAATTCTATAGTTTTGTTCTGCTTTTTGTAATCGAAAGATCTCAACAAACTAGAACAGAGTTCCCTCAAATCAACTGGAGTAATATTCAGCTCAAAAGATGAAGAATCAATTTTTGAGATGTCGAGAATGTCAGAAATAAGGTGTTGAAGAATATTGGCAGAGCTCTGAAGGATCTGGAGATAATCTTGCTGAATGGAATCTAAACTGGTTTCATTCATCAAGTGGCTCATACCGATGATGGCGTTCAACGGTGTTCTGATTTCATGACTCATGCTGGCCAAAAATAACTTCTCTGCTTCTTGCGCAGATTCGGCTTTACTTTTCGCTTGTATGAGCTCTTGTTCCAACTGTTTTCGGTCGGTAATATCGTAGTGAATACCTATGGAACCCGCCACTTTACCATGTTCATCATAAAATGGTGCTCCACTGATCAATACCCAAATGAGTTCCCCGTTTTTCTTTCGAATTCGAATTTCGTAAACCCCAGTAGTGCCTTGATTACGCGTGGCAATTTGCTCTTGGTGTATTTCTGCCTCTTCCTCCACCCCCAATACTTCCGGGGCGCTTAAACCAATCAACTCATCTCCAGAATATCCGGTCATTTCATTGAATTGTGGATAAACTTTGATGATGGTGTTGTTCAAATCCACTTCCAAAAGCCCAAGTTGCATGTTCTCAATGATGCTCCTGTATTTGATTTCGCTTTTTTCAATTTGAACTTTAGCCTGACTCAAAGCGCTTTCTGCTTGTTTTCTTTGATCAATGTCACGAGCAAAAACAGAGAAATAAACGTTCCCTTCGTCATCAATCACCCGATTGGTGTTCTGGCCAAACCACAGTTGGGTACCATACCTCGTCATCACCGGCAATTCATAATAATCAGAGCTTTTGCCCGAATGCATGAATTCAAGATAGTGTTGAAAAACCTTTTTGCGATGCTCTTCGGGTATGAAGATGGTGAAGGGCTTACCAAGAATGTCTTCTTCTTCATAACCGTAATGCAAGATCCCAACTTTGTTAACGTAGGTGATGTTTCCGAACAGATCTACGTTGTAAATCACTTCCGTGGCTTTTTCAACTAACTGGCGAAATTTTGTTTCATTTTCAGAAAGTTGACGGGTTCGCTCTTTGATTTGTTGCTCCAAATCAGCATTCAAAGCGCGCAATGCTTGATTGGCATCAAAAAGGGCTTTGGCTTTTTCCTCGAGAAGGTTCTCTGCCTGTTTTCTGGCCGATATTTCTCGTTTCAATCGACGCTCAAGCAATTCCAATTCTTTCTTCAAGCTGTTATCGAAATAAGAAATTCAACTTCAGATTCGTCCTGAACAAGCACTTTCTTGCTCAATTCATAGTGATGTCCAAAATGGTGCATGCTCGCATCAATAAGTCCATGCGCAAAATCAGCCATCCTCCGATAGCTCCGGTATATCATGCGCATCTCATTGCCATTTCTTCGTGTTTCAAACGAAGGCAACTTGGCATCAGGATAAAGCTTGAGCACTTCCTTGTGAATGTGTCCATCTACCGACTTCAGGAATTCAAATCCATGCTCAAAACCTTCGAAAAAACTGGGATAGCCTTTTTTGAAGGTCACAAACATGTAACTACCAAAACCGTGCAAGAGGGTCGACTTTTCGGTATCACTGGCGTTCGAAAGTTCGTTGAGCAGTTGCAATAATTCATGGTGCGGATAGGTTCCTGTGGCAGTGTAGGCACCATCATTCCCCAATTCCGCTGAGGTAATGATTTTATCCACCATTGCATAGCCGTACTGGGCTTCTACCATTTCTAAAAACTCAGTAAATACTATTCCTTTCATTCAGCTAGGGTTTGTGCACGAAGTTAATAAAAGGTGGCTTTTCATCGGCAAACAAACGACTTTTCAGCGCTATCCTACAAGGCTACTTCAAGGAGGCGAAGTCTTAGTAAAAGAGATTTTCAAGGGCTTTCTCGTCTTTGATGGTGATGCTGCTTCCTTTGACTTCAATCCACTTTTCGGCTTTGAAGTCGGACAAAACCCGGATCACCGACTCGGTAGAGGTCCCAACGATACTGGCCAAATCATCACGCGGTATGGCCATGGAGAACTCCTGTTGCAGTTCCGATTCTTGATATTTGTTTTTTAAGCTGATGAGTCCATCGGCAACCCTTTTCGCTACCGAATTGTAAGCCAAATTGAGCAATTCTTGTTCTTTTTCTGCCAAATTTCCAGAGAGCAACTGCACAAAGGCTTTGGCCACATCTTTGTTTCGGAAGAGCAGGTCGTCAAAATCATCCGAAGATATTTTACATACCCGAGTTTCATCAATGGCGATGGCCGATTCAATTTGATCGCTTTTCTGCAATACGGCAATGTGTCCGAGCAAATCTCCTTTCCCATAAAGCCCTGTGGTAAACTCTTTTCCGTCTTTGTTCACTTTAAAGGTTTTCACTTTACCGCTTTCAATAAAATAAACGGCTCCAGAATAATCGCCTTCATGAAAAAGGATTTCCCGCTTCTTATAGGTCTTTAACTTTTTCGTTGGGGCGAGTTCTCGAATGTCCTCAATGCTATTGAGTTTTGTAATGAACTCGTCCAAACCGGCGGCCTGCGTGGTGAATGTTTCTTCAAAAGCTATCCTTTTTTTCAATCGGGTTTCCACGGCTTTCATCAAATCCATTTCATCATAGGGCTTCACAAGATAGTCGTCTGCCCCCATGTTCATTCCTTTTCGCCAATCTGACTTTTCTGCTTTCGCGGTGAGAAAGATGAAGGGGATGTGCTTGGTTTTGTCGTTCTGAGATAGAATGTACAGGGTCTCATAACCGTCCATTTCCGGCATCATGATGTCGCAAATAATGAGGTCTGGAACGATTTTCATGGCTTCTTGAACCCCTACTTTCCCGTTCTCGGCGGTGAATACGTTATAATTGGCCAGTTCCAATATTTCCGCAGTATTCTCCCGCATTTCGAGATTGTCTTCAATAATAAGGATGGTTTTATTCATGGCTTTCAATGCTTTGAGGAATCACTACTGTAAAGATGGTTCCTCGCCCTTCTTCACTTTCAAAAGTAATGCTTCCGTCCATCAATTCAAGGTACTTTTTGGTAATGTTTAATCCTAAGCCTGTTCCTTGAATATTGGTGGCATTGTTGGCTCTAAAAAAGCGTTCAAAAAGGTGCTTCTGTTCTGATTTTGGAATTCCTATGCCCTCATCCCGAACTTGAAGTTCAAGTCGCTTGTCAGATACGTGGGTGCTGACGTAAATGTTGCTTCCTTCAGAACTGTATTTTGCTGCGTTGGATATCAAATTGATGAGGCTATTTCCGAAGAGGTGCCGATCGATCATGGCCTCGGTTTTCCCTTGGTGGTGGAGGTGGATTTGCTGACCTCCCTTCAAAATGGATTTGAGCTCATCGGCAATGCTGGAGCACTTTTTTTCAATGTTCACCATTTCCAACTCAAAGCGCACTTTTCCGGTTTCCAATTTGTCCAAAGAAAGAAAATCGTTCAAAATCGTGGTGAGGTTGTGAACGGAGGATTTGATTCTTCCAATGTGCTTGTCTCGTTGCGATTGCTGGTCTCCTTCGGTATATTTAGATATGAGTGAAACGGAGCTCAATATGGCGCCCAAGGGGGTTCTAAATTCATGCGATGCCATGCTCACAAATCGAGATTTTAAGGTGCTCAATTCCCGCTCTCGCTCCAGTGCACTCACGATTTCTTCTTCAGCTTTCTTTTTCTTGGTGATGTTTTTCTCGATCACCAATATCTGAACGACTTCTCCTTGTGTGCCTTTCAATGGCACAGCATCCACTTGATAGGTTCCCCCCTTCAATTGGAGCTCAAAACTTCGCTTCTCCCCTGCTTTGGCCAATTCCAACTCTTCCATGATGGCGGAGGAGTTGTCCATTCCCAAAACGCTGTCATAACGTTGATTCAAAAGCAGATTTTGATCCAATCCAAGGTTTTTGAGTTCTCGTCCTTCAGCAAAAACATGCTCAAAATCAAGATTCAATACTTTGATGATTCCATCGGGGAAATTACTGGCAATGGTTTTATAGAGGTGTTCACTTTTCCGAAGACTTTCCGTTCGCTCCTCTACTTTTTGTTCCAGTTGCTCATTGAGTTCTATGATTTTTTGTTCTTGGGCCTTTCGCGCGCTAACGTCATTAATCACCCCAACGGCGAAACGTTCATCACCAACAAGAAAATGGTTCAAGCTTACTTCAACGGGAAATTGCTTGCCATCTTTCTTTAAGCCAAAAAGATTATTGGACTGGCTCATCATTCGTGCACGGGGTTGGTCAAAATACTTCCCTACCGATTGCTGATGCGAACTTCGAAGGTCTTTGGGGATGAGCATAGAGATGGATCTCCCTTTCAACTCTTCTTTTTGATATCCAAACAAATGTTCTACCCGGTCATTCACCAAAACCATTTCACCTTTGGAATTGACAACCACCATTCCCTCGCCAGCGGCATTGAAAAGTGGAAGGTAAAAACGTAGATCGTCTTGAGGAAAAGACTGGTCCTCTGAACCTTGGGATTTCTTTGCAAATTCACACATATCAAGCGAATGATACTAATTTTTTTTGACCATAAATGCGGAAACTGAGCAAAATCATTTTTCGCGGTGAGTAAGTACGCCTTTTTGGCCACAACGGTGAGGTAGTTTTGTTCTCGAGGCAAAAGCAGCTTTCTGTTTTGCTCAATTCTAAAGGCCCATGAAGCACTGTTACCATTGTGGAGATGAATGTTCCAGTACCCAAATCAAATCAGACGATAAACTGTTTTGCTGTTCTGGTTGTAAAACGGTGTATGAACTTTTGGCTGAGCATGCAATGTCAGACTACTACTCGATGGAAGAAACGCCAGGTATCCGAGTGAATGGCGCGGTGGATGATTCGAAATTCAGTCATCTTAACGACCCTAAGATTCAGGCCAAGTATGTTCAGTTCAACGATGGTAAAACGGCCAAAACGAGTTTCTTCATTCCGCAAATTCATTGCAGCTCGTGCATCTGGCTTTTGGAAAATTTACAACAACTTCACAGCGGCGTGAGCCATAGCCATGTGTTGTTTTCCAAACGAACTTTGGATCTCACGTTCAATCCTGAAGAACTGTCTTTGGGTCAGCTCGTTGCATTGTTGGCTTCCATCGGTTATGAACCCGATTTGTCTGAAAACACCAGCAAGCGAAAGCGTTCTTCCAATCAACGGCTGCTACTTCAAATTGGTGTGGCGGGATTTGCTTTCGGCAACATTATGCTGCTTTCCTTTCCCGAGTATTTAGGTATTGACCAGTCGTTTCAGGAGTTCAGAGCTTTCTTTGCGAGCATTTCCTTGGCCTTGGCTGTTCCTGCATTTTTCTTTAGTGGATACGATTATCTCAAACAGGCGTATCTCGGTATTCGTAACCGGTACATCAATATGGACTTGCCCATTGCCATCGGTATGATCGTGCTTTTGGTGCGAAGTACTTATGAGATTGTAAGCGAAACGGGTACGGGTTATTTGGATTCTTTGGCCGGACTCATTTTCTTTCTTCTCTTGGGGAAATGGTTCCAGCGAAAAAGCTACGACGCACTGAGCTTTGAACGCGATTACAAATCCTATTTCCCCATCGCCGTTAATCGAGAGAAAGATGGCAAAACAGAGGTGGTTCCGATCGAAGAACTCAATATTTCCGATCAAATTGTTTTGCGCAACCAAGAACTCATTCCTGCAGACGGTATCCTGCTGAGCGATGAGGCGCTGATCGATTACAGTTTCGTCACGGGAGAGGCAGATCCCATCTTCAAGAAAAAAGGTGAAGTGATTTATGCTGGGGGCCGACTCATGGGCAGTACCATTCAACTCACCCTTTCCCAAAAAGTGGACAACAGCTACCTCACCCAACTTTGGAACGATCAAGCTTTCTCCTCTTCAAAAAGAAGTGACCTCAACTCCATCAGCAACACCGTAAGCAAGTATTTCAGCATTGCCATTTTTATCATCACCTTGTTCACAGGATTGTACTGGCAATGGACCGATCCTTCAGTCACTTGGCACGCCATTACTTCAGTGCTGATTGTTGCTTGTCCGTGCGCCCTTGCTCTGAGCCTTCCCTTTACTTTGGGTAACATCACGCGCTTGCACGGGCACTTTGGTTTATACCTCAAGAACGCAGAAGTATTGGAAAAACTCGCCTTGGTCGATACGCTTGTTTTTGACAAAACAGGAACCATCACCACCCGAACCGGCAAGAACCTCGTTTACCACGGAGAAGAGCTCAATTTGGATGAAATCAATGCCCTAGCTTCAGCAGTACAGCACTCCCTTCACCCCTTAAGTATCGCTATTAAAGAACACCTCGCTAGTTTGCAAAACCAACACCTCGTCAGCGAGTTTCAAGAAGAGCTGGGCATGGGTATTTATGCTCGTGGTGCGGGTTTTGAAGTAAGGTTGGGAAAAGCCATTTACCTCGGAAAAGTGAGTCCGAGCAACAAAGATGCTGGGTCAGAAGCCCACGTGGCCATCAACGGAAGATACAAAGGGTATTTCTCGCTGAAACAAGAGTTCCGTTCCGGACTCCAAGACCTGCTGCACCGACTCCGTTCAGATTATCAAATGCACCTTTTATCGGGCGACAATGATCATCAGAAAGCCGCATTCGAAAGCAATTTCTCTTTTGAAAGTTTGAATTTTAATCAGAGTCCGAAAGACAAACTAGAGTTCATCAAAGGCCTTCAAAACCAAGGGCGAACGGTGCTCATGGTGGGCGACGGACTCAATGATGCAGGGGCATTGAAGCAGAGTGATGTTGGACTATCCATTGCAGACCAGCTTCATCAATTCTCTCCCGCTTGCAGCGCCATTTTGAACGCTCAAAGTTTGCCCCAACTCGATCAATTTTTGAAAAGCTCCAAAACCGGAATTCGCATTGTTTGGGCCAGTTTTGTGCTCTCTTTTTGCTACAATGTTGTCGGACTCTATTTTGCCACTACCGGACAACTTTCCCCCATCACAGCAGCCATTCTCATGCCTTTGAGCAGCATCTCGGTGGTCTTCTTTGCCAGCTTCATGAGCCGAAAATATGCTCGCATTCGGAAAAACTGACAACAATCAGTTTTCGCACTGACCCCCTTCAATGCCGCAGCCTCAACTTCACTGCATCTTTGTCCCATGAGTGTAATCTACCTCCTTATAATGATCAGTTTAGTTGTTGCCCTGTGCTTCTTGGGAGCATTCCTGTGGGCCATTCGAAGCGGACAATATGAAGACGATTACGGTCCGAGCATTCGGATTTTGTTTGACGACAAGCAAAAGAAAACGGATGCCGCACTCAAATCAAACAAACAAGCGAATTAATTACTCAACCCTCACCATAGCAACAATTTGAATATGGAACTTGAACAGTTTTCTTACGACAACAAGATTGTAAAGAAGTTTATTCTTGCAACAATCATTTGGGGAGTCATCGGCATGATCGTTGGACTTCTCGCTGCTTGCCAACTTGTTTGGCCTGATTTGAACCTCGCCTCCTGGCTGAGCTTCGGAAGAATTCGTCCACTGCACACCAATGCGGTGATTTTTGCCTTCGTTGGGAATGGAATTTTCGCAGGAGTTTATTACTCCCTCCAACGTTTGATGAAAGCGAGAATGTGGAGCGATGTGCTGAGCAACATCAATTTTTGGGGTTGGCAATTGGTGATTGTTTCAGCCGTGCTTACACTTCCTCTGGGTTTCACGAGCGGTAAAGAGTATGCCGAATTGGAGTGGCCCATCGATATCGCCATCACCATCATTTGGGTGGTTTTCGGTTGGAACATGTTCGCCACAATTCTCAAAAGACGAGTAAAACACCTCTACGTAGCTGTTTGGTTCTACATTGCCACCTTCGTTACGGTAGCTGTGCTTCACTTGGTGAACTCCTTCGAATTTCCAATTCACTTCTTCAAGAGTTACTCCATGTATGCCGGAGTTCAAGATGCTTTGGTGCAGTGGTGGTACGGTCACAATGCGGTGGCTTTTTTCCTCACTACTCCTTACCTCGGGTTGATGTACTACTTCGTACCTAAGGCAGCCAACAGACCGGTTTACTCTTACCGCCTTTCCATCATTCACTTCTGGGCTTTGATTTTCATTTACATCTGGGCCGGACCACACCATTTGCTCTACACTGCACTTCCCGGTTGGGCACAAAGTCTTGGTGTTGTTTTCTCCGTGATGTTGATTGCTCCTTCTTGGGGAGGGATGTTGAACGGATTGCTTACGCTTCGCGGAGCTTGGGATAAAGTTCGTGAAGATGTGGTACTGAAATTCATGGTGGTTGCCATTACCTGTTACGGGATGTCCACTTTTGAAGGACCGATGATGTCTTTGAAATCAGTGAACGTTATCTCTCACTTTACAGACTGGACCATCGCTCACGTTCACATCGGTGGATTAGGTTGGAACGGAATGCTCACTTTCGGTATGCTTTACTGGTTGGTTCCTAAGATTTTCAAAACCGAACTTTTCTCGAAGAGAATGGCCAATGCGCACTTTTGGATTGGAACTTTGGGTATCCTCTTGTATGCGATTCCACTCTACTGGGCTGGATTTACTCAAGGATTGATGTGGCAAGATTTTCAAGCTGATGGTACATTGGCAAACAAAGACTTCCTCGAAACAGTAACCCAACTACGTCCCTTCTACATCATGCGTGCAGGTGGTGGATTGCTCTACTTGGTAGGGGCATTGATGATGACTTATAACCTTGCTCGTACCATGGTGATGGGTAAATTACTCGCCAACGAACCTGCCGAGGCTCCTGCCCTTCCAAAAGTCAGCACGAAAAGAAAAGAAGGAGAATACTGGCACAGAGTTATTGAGCGTCGTCCGCTTCAAATGTTGCTCCTTAGCTTGGTGATGATCCTCATTGGGGGTATTGTTGAAATGGTGCCCACCTTCCTCGTTTCTTCTAACGTACCAACCATTGCCAGCGTTCAACCTTATACTCCACTGGAATTGGAAGGTAGAGATATCTACATCCGAGAGGGCTGCTACAACTGCCACTCCCAAATGGTACGTCCGCTTCGATTTGAAACGGCACGCTACGGAGAGTATTCCAAAGCGGGAGAGTTCGTTTACGATCACCCTTTCCAATGGGGTTCGAAGAGAACTGGGCCTGATTTGCACAGAGAAGGTCGCGGAAACAAACAGAACCGTCCGGATTCTTGGCACTACCTCCATATGGAAAACCCTACAGACATTTCTCCTGGTTCGATCATGCCAGCTTACCCTTGGTTGATTAGCGATGATTTGGATAAGAGCTATACCGAAAAGAAGATCGCTGCTATGCGTTCAATGGGGGTTCCTTATGCTGAAGGGTTTGAAGCAGAAGTTGCAGCCAACATGAATGAACAAGGAAAGGAGATTGCTACCAATATCTTGAAAGATCTGCAAGCAGATGATTTCGATGATAGTAGTGTGGCCACGCTTCAACAAAAAGAAATCGTTGCCCTCATTGCTTACTTGCAAAGATTGGGGTCTGACATCCACACCGGAACAGAAGAACTCCTCACGGGAACAAGTCCGGAAGAAGGTCAAGAATAAATGAGCTCAGTTACTGACAAATAAAGAAAAAGATCATGTTAAAATTCATATCACACCACATGTCATCGATTGATGGAATCTCCATTTACCCCATCATTTCGCTGAGCATTTTTGTAGGGTTCTTCGTCGCATTGCTCATTTGGGCAGTGAGATCCGATAAAAAGAAGATCCAAGAAATCGCACAGATTCCTCTCGACTAATTACTCCTTAAAACAACAACTCGATAAACACCAACATCATGGATCCACAAATCATCTTTTGGTTTTTGATTTTCACCACCTTCCTCGAAGTGATGGCCATCGTCGTGCTGGGCAGAACCATCAAGTCCATTCTCAAGAGCGAACTCTTTAGAAGCAAAATGGCCAAAGTGAACGCCCGTGCCAAGGCAGCAGATGAAGCCACCAAAAACATGGGTTCCATTGGAGCCAGTATCATCCTCGCATTGGTAGGCTTTCTTCTACCGGAAATGGCCATGGCGGCTGCTGAAGGCGATCTTGCTACAGAAGCTAGCAATCCATTGCACGTGAATGTGAGCGACAATCTTCTCTATGCCTTGCTTACCCTCAATGTGCTCCTCGCTGGGGTGGTGATCTATTTCAGACAACTTCTACAATCGCTGCTAACCATCGACAAAGTGAAGGAAGCGAAAAAAGTAAAAGTGGAAGATCCCGCTGAGCGTCCGATGGCTAAAATCATGCACATCCTCACAGATGCAGCCCCATTGGATCAAGAAGAAACGGTGGCAACGGACCACGAGTACGATGGGATTCGAGAGCTGGACAACAACCTTCCCCCTTGGTGGAAATGGGGTTTTTATGTGTCCATTGTCGTTGGTGTGATTTACCTCATCCACTTCCATGTACTGGAGACGGGGGAACTTCAAATTGAAGAATACCACTCCGAGATGAAAAGAGCAGAAGAAGAAGTTCAGGCCTATCTCGCAGCTCAAAAAATGAATGTGGATGAAACCAATGTGGTGATTTTGAATGAAGCCGGTGCTTTGAAAAGAGGAAAAGGACTTTTCACTCAATATTGTGAAGTGTGCCACGGTGCTTCTGGTGAAGGAAAGGTTGGTCCTAACCTTACCGATCAGTACTGGATCTATGGTGGTGCAGTAGCCGATGTTTTCTCAACAATAAAATACGGCGCCAAAAATGGAATGAAAAGTTGGAAAGATGAACTCAACCCAGTCCAAATTCAAGAGGTGAGTTCTTACATCAGTACCCTTCAAGGTACTCAACCCGAAAATGCAAAAGCTCCTCAAGGAGAACTTTATGTGCCTGATATGAACGATGTGGATGCACCTCAAGCAGACAGTACCGCCGTTTCAATGCTCCAGTGAGCAGTGGCGAAATAAAGGTTGTTGAAGTGACAAGCAGTGAATGAAAATGGAAGAGAATAACACATATCGCGACCAACTGAGTACCGTTGATAGCAAAGGTAAACGCGTTTGGGTGTTCCCAAAAAAACCTTGGGGTTGGTGGTACAACAAAAGAAAATACTTGAGCTACGTGCTTTTGGCTTTTCTCTTTGCCGGCCCCTTCCTGCGCATCAATGGTCAGCCCTTTTTGATGCTCAATATTTTGGAGCGACACTTTGTGATTCTTGGACAAACCTTTCACCCTCAAGATTTCCACTTGTTTGCCTTGGCCATGATTACTTTGGTGGTTTTTATCATTCTGTTTACGGTGGTTTTTGGCCGACTCTTCTGCGGTTGGGTTTGTCCGCAAACCATTTTCATGGAAATGGTCTTCCGCCGAATTGAATACTGGATTGAAGGCGATTGGAAAGACCAAATGCGCTTGAAAAAAATGCCATGGAATCGAGAAAAAATCCTCAAAAAAGGATCTAAAAACCTCCTCTTTTGGCTCATCTCTTTCTTCATTGCCAATACTTTTCTCGCCTACATCATTGGCTCAGAGGCCTTGTTAGACATTGTAACGAGCCCCGTCACAGATCACTTCGGCGGCTTCGTAGCGATTGCCATCTTCACTACGGTCTTCTTTGCCGTGTTTAGCTTGGCCCGTGAACAGGTGTGTACCTTCATTTGTCCTTACGGCCGTTTGCAATCTGTGCTTCTCGACAAGAACTCATTGGTAGTAGCTTACGATCATGTGCGCGGAGAAAATCGCGGTAAAATTCGCAAAAATGAAGACCGACAAGCTGCTCAGAAAGGAGACTGCATCGATTGTAAACTATGCGTGAATGTTTGTCCTACAGGAATTGACATCCGCAACGGAACCCAACTCGAATGCATCAACTGCACAGCCTGCATTGATGCTTGCGACCACATGATGGAGAGCGTAGGGATGGAAAAAGGACTCGTGCGTTTCGCCTCCAGTGAAACCATTGAGAAAAAAACAGCCTTCTCCCTCACCGGAAGAGCAAAAGCATACAGCTTGGTCTTGTTGGGATTGCTGGTATTGATGACAGCCCTCTTGGTGACCCGAACAGACATTGAAGCTACCGTACTTCGAACACGAGGCACCTTGTTCACCAAAATGGACGATGCCACCTATAGTAACATCTACGACATTGCGGTAGTCAACAAAACCAATGAGGCGGCTCCCATTCGTTTAGAAGTGCTCGAAGGAAACGCTGAGATCTCCATGATTGGGGAAGAACTCGTGATCGAAGCACGTGGAGAGCACACCGGAAAATTCATGATTCTGATGAAAAAAGATCAAATGAAAAAAGGAAAGAATGAGCTGAAAATCGGCGTATTCAACAATAATCAGCTGGAAGAGACCATCTCAACCACCTTTATCGGACCAATATGAAATTGAATTGGGGAACAGGAATTGCCGCAGCCATTATCGCATTCATGGTTTTCATCTTGTTTATGGTGTTCAAAGCGAGCATGACAACAACTGACTTGTATGCAGAAGACTATTATCAACAAGAACTGGACTATGAAACACGCATCACCGCGAAAAAAAACACCATCGGCGTTGAAGATGGAGTGCGTCTTCAAGTGAGCGGAGGTGAACTCAAGGTAAGCTTCCCGCCAGAGGTCGATGCGAACATCATGGAAGGATCTGTTCATTTTTACCGACCAGATGATGCACGTTTTGATCAGCGATTTCCCCTCACCAAAGGCACCCACGAGCAAAAAATTCCTTTGGCAAAATTGGCTCCGGGTAATTATCAAATCAAAATCAGCTGGACCGAGGGAAGTAAGCCCTTTTACACTGAAAAATCATTTTTTATCCCCTTAAAATAAATAGAAACGATGAGCTTTGTTTGGAGTGCTTTAGTTATTGGGATGATTGGAAACCTGCATTGTTTAGGCATGTGCGGACCCATTGCGCTTGCCCTTCCCATTGCTCAAAAAAGCACCGCTCATCAACTGTTCTCCGTGGGGCTCTACAACGCGGGTCGATTAAGCACTTATGCCGCTTTAGGACTCATTTTAGGAAGCGTGGGTGAAGGACTTTCACTCTTGGGAATATCTCAGTATTTGTCCATTGTATTCGGATTTTTAATGTTGTTCATTGGTATCCTTAATTTGTTGAAATGGAAAAACCCGTTTCAAAGTAAGGCCTTATTGAGCTCCTACTCCGATCTCAAACGATTGTTCTCAAAACAATTGAAGAAAAGAAACAACGCAGCCTTTTTTACCATGGGAGTGTTGAATGGTTTGCTGCCTTGCGGACTCATTTACGTTGCGCTGGCGGGTGCTTTGGCCTCGGGCGGACTCCAGTATTCGGTCATGTTCATGCTGCTTTTTGGCCTTGGTACCCTTCCTGCCATGCTTGCCTTACCCCTATTCAGTGCCCGCATTAAGCCTTTTTTAACTGTAAAATGGAAGTTGGCCATTCCCGTGCTCACCATTTGTTTTGGATTGTTGATGGTGCTCAGAGGAAGCAACCTCGGTATTCCTTACATCAGTCCAAAAGCGAATACGGAACAAGTGAACGCTCAATTCAAATGCCACTAGCCATGATGCCATCCCTTTGCAATAGCGTTATCATTGGTCCAATCGAAAGCGGAAGAAACGGAAGAACTTTGGTCATTAACCTCATGTCTTCTTGCAGCAGACGATGCATCTTCAATTGCGAAACCTGCGATTATTTCAAAGATGTTCGAGAAGAAAATGCAGCCTTGCCAGAACCTTACGCGGTGGTTGAAGCCTTAATGAAAGGACTGCAAAAGGAATTGAACGCCGGACGAAAAGTGGATAACATTTGTTTTGCAGGAACCGGAGAACCAAGCCTGCACCCCAAGTTTCCTGAGATCATGGAAGATGTCGTGCTCATTCGAAATTTGCTATCTCCAGACACCCACATATCGCTCGTTACCAATGCCAAAGGAATCCAACGAAGCGAAGTGATGAACACCATGATGAAAGTCAACCACTTCATCTTCAAATACGATCCTTATGACCAAGAAGTGAACGATCATGGTTTACTCCGACGAATTGCTCAACTGAAATCCCACTTGAAGGGAGAATTTTCCATTCAAAGCATCTTTTACGACAAACACTACCGAAGCAACGGAAAAAGCAATACCCGTTCAGAACATGTTGAGCGCTGGGCATCACAAATCGCTCGCCTCAATCCTGTTGAAGTAGTGCTCTACGAGGCCAATGGAGATCTCCTCCTTCAAAAAGAAGAAAGGGCAGGCATCCTCCAAAAAGCCGCTGAAAAACTTCAAACATTCAAAATCAAAACCCGATTGGCTCAAAACGAGCGAGATCCGTTGGTCTAAAACTCCCAATTATGGCGCGTAGCAATTCTTCCCAACTTATTTCTAAATACAACGTTCCCGGACCCCGTTACACGAGCTATCCAACGGTTCCGCATTGGGAAAGCGATGAGAAATTCCCTTCCCTTTGGCCCAATTTGGTGAAACAATTTCAAGCCCAGCAGCATGACGAAGGAATGAGCATCTACATCCATTTGCCTTTCTGTGAATCGCTGTGCACTTTCTGTGGCTGCCACAAGCACATCACCAAAAGGCATGAGATGGAAGAGCCCTACATCGCAGCCTTGAAAAAAGAATGGTTGCTGTATTTGGACTTGTTTGAACAAAAACCAAAGTTGAAAGAATTGCACCTTGGCGGTGGTACGCCTACCTTCTTCAGCCCAGAAAACCTCAGCGACCTATTGAATTTCATTTTTTCAACCTGTGATGTGGCTGAGGATGCTGAACTTGGCTTCGAAGGTCATCCCAACAATACTCGAACAGAACACCTCCAAGAACTTGCTCAACTCGGTTTTACTAGAGTGAGTTATGGAGTGCAAGACTACTCCGAAGAAGTGCAAAAGGTAATCCGCCGCATTCAAAGCTTCGAAACGGTGAAAAAAGCACATCTCGCAGCACAACAGGCAGGCTATACAAGCATTAGTCATGACTTGGTTTTTGGCTTGCCCAAACAAGGTTTAGCGGACATTAAGAACAGCATCGAACTGACTTTAAGTCTTCGTCCCGAAAGAATCAGCCTGTACAGCTACGCTCATGTCCCATGGATTCCGGGCTTGGGTCAGCGCGCCTACGACGAGTCTGACTTACCTCAACCAGAAGAAAAAAGAGCCCTTTACGAAACCGCAAAAGGGATGCTACTTGATGCGGGGTATGTGGAAGTGGGAATGGACCACTTTGCTTTACCCAGTGATTCCTTGGCCATCGCATTAAAAAACAAAGCGCTACACCGAAATTTCATGGGCTACACCACCAATACCAACAAACTGATGATCGGACTCGGAATGTCTGCCATCAGTGATGTTTGGGGTGGATTTGCCCAGAATGTGAAAAGCGTGAAGGAGTATGAAGAACTGGTTCATTCGGGAATTATTCCTGTTTTTCGCGGACACCAACACAGTGAGGAAGATCTTGAACTGCGCAGCATCATTTTAGACATCATTTGCCACTTCAAAGTCACTTGGAATGATGAATTTGAGCAAAAACCCTTTTTCAAGACCATTAAAAACAAGCTGCAGGAACTCATTGATGACGGTTTATGCGAATTGAAGGCGGGTGAACTCGTTGTATTGCCCCAAGGAGAAGCCTTTGTGCGGAACATTTGCATGTGTTTTGATGCCCACCTTCACGAAAAGCATGAGCAAGCTCAACGATTTAGTAAAACCATTTAATAATTCAAGAAGAGCACGTATCTTTTCGTCATGAAAAAGTACATGCTCCTTCTTCTTCCTTGTTTGGTATTGTTATTTTCTTGTGACGAAAACACAATCACCCCTCCCACTACCCCAACCAAAACCGCTTCAAGCTGCGAAAAATACTTTAGCTACAGTGATTCTCTGCTCAAGAATACCGGTGGAGTGAAAATGGTGCCCATTGAAACAAACAAAGGAACCTTCAAGGTGTGGACCAAGCAAGTGGGAAATGCTCCACAAATGAGGGTGTTGCTCTTGCACGGAGGTCCCGGACTCACCCATGAGCTTTTTGAGTGCTTTGAGAGTTACTTTCCGCAAGCAGGGATTGAATTTATTTATTATGACCAATTGGGAAGTTATTACAGCGATCAACCTCAAGATACTTCACTTTGGCAGTTGGATCGTTTTGTAGAAGAGGTAGAACAAGTGCGCATTGCTTTAAACTTGAATGAAGATAATTTCTATCTCTATGGCCAGAGCTGGGGCGGTATTTTGGGACTGCAGTATGCGCTCAAATACCAAAAGCACCTCAAGGGATTGATTATTTCCAACATGGTGCCCTCTTTGCCCGAATACCAAGACTATTCTGCCGAAGTACTCGCTCCCATGATGGATCCCGCTGTTCAAGAAGAAATTCAAGCACTCGAAAATGCCGAAGACTACGCCAATCCAAGATATGCGGAGTTGGTGAGTGAACATTACTACACTGAACACATCTTAAGAAGGCCTTTGGATGAATGGCCAGAACCCGTGAACCGCTCTTTTAATCACATCAATGCAGTTGTTTACAATCACATGCAGGGTCCGTCAGAATTCGGAATCAAAGGCGATGCCAATCTAAAAACCTGGGATGTGAAATCAGAGGTACACAAGATCGAAGTTCCGGTGCTCAGTATTGGGGCGAAGCACGACACCATGGACCCCGAACAAATGAAGTGGCTCGCCGAAAATGTTCAAAACGGAACGTACCATTATTGTCCAACAGGTTCGCACTTAAGCCAGTACGACAATGCTGAAGTTTACTTCAAAGGCCTCATTGATTTTATTCGGAGAGTGAATGACAATCAAAATGCGGCTGCCGATGGAAAGTAGTTATTGGATATTAATGATGCTCCACATGTGGACCGTCTTGGTGGCTTTTGTATTGGGTACGGCAGTTCTATTGATGAAAAAAGGAACGACCATCCACAAGCGTTTGGGTTGGATATACATGGTTTTGATGTTCTTCACTGCTGCCGTTAGCGTTTTTCTCGAAGCCCGAGTTGGTCCGCAATTTTTAGGACACTTCGGGTGGATTCATCTTTTGAGTTTGCTCACCCTCTACACGGTTCCAAGTTCAATCATTCACGCCCGAAAGAAAAGAATAAAAGCACATCGCAGAGGCATGCTCATCCTCTATTTCGCGGGAATTATTGTGGCGGGAATTTTCACTTTCGCTCCTGGGAGGTATTTGCATGACTTGTTTTTTGGTGGGTGATTATGGCATCACCACAAAACGCGTATACGCCACAAAACCGCTCTTTTTGATTTGCAAGAGG
>CAZYPV010000057.1:0-1552 GCA_964649515.1 uncultured Comamonadaceae bacterium
TTGTCGTTCGATAAAATCATGGCTTTTTCCAAGGTGCGTTGCGCTTCAAGGAAACGATCTGCTTTTTTGAGAGCTGCCGAGTGCAAGAGATAGTAATCAATTTGATCGGGCTCCAGGTCGATGGCCTTTTGAATGTAGGCAATGCTGGCTTCAAGATCGTTCTCCAAATCTTTCACCATGCCTAAACCAATGTAGGCATCAGCAAAAAAAGCATCGGTTTCAATGGCCAAATGATAATATTCACTCGCTTTTGTGGTGAGTTCCATGCGTTCGTAACATTCACCGATGAAGCAATACGTGGCAGCATGAGCAGGTTCAAAAGCAATGATTTCTTTATAGGTTTCGATGGCCTTCAAATAGTTCTCGTCCTTCACATAAGCAGAAGCTTTGTTGAGATAGGCAGGAGTGAAAACATCATTGATGGCGATAGCAAAATCGTAGGCGGAGATGGACTTGTCAATGTCGTCCAAACGCTGATAGACGTTTCCGAGGTTGTACCACGCGGGAAAACTGTAAGGATATTCGTTGATGAAAGCGTTGAAATAATTCACGCAGGCTTCCAATTGGTTGGTTTCATCAAAGCAATAAGCCAACTCATAGATGGCAGTTTCGTTTTCAGGATTGCGTTGAAGAGCATTTTTCAACACTTCAATGGCTTTGTTCCATTGCCCCAAATTTTCATGTTCCAAGGCGAGGTCAATGTGGATGTCGTCTTTCAATTCTTCATCGCAAAAATCCAAGGCTTGATAAAGCAGACGAATGGCATTCTTATGATCTCGAATTTGACTGTAAACGGAGGCCAGCGTTAATAGTCCTTCCTCGTTTTGAGGTTCAAATTGTAAGAGGATTTTGAGTTTGGCGATGGCCTGACTCAATCGTCCACTGCTCACCATGATCTGGCCTTCCCGCAAAAGCAAGGAGGTGCTGTCAGGATACATTTCATTGGCATAGCTCAAGGCGTCAAGTGCCTTTTGTAATTTGCTGCGTTCCATGTAGTGATCAATAATCACTTCAAATTGGTCCACATCGAAGAAGTAGCTTTCGTTGTGAGCAAGCATGTTCTCATAACGTTCTATAATGGATTTTCTCTCCTCTTCTCCGGGTACATTCCTGTCTTCACTCATGTTTGATGCCATTCACGTTCTAACAAAGCTAACGAAGGAAAGCGTGTTACCTGTACACTTCCACTTGATGTTTTCCACAGATTTGTTTCTGAAGCGCTTTGTCTTGTGGACGGAATAGCAAGGATTGCGCCACAGCTCTCTTTTATTTCGTTGATAACTCTATTCGGTAAACATGGCAGACCTTGTCAGTGTTGCGCATGTCATAGCGGCTGTTCATAAGAGCCACTGCAATCTTTTTGTGCCCTCAAGAGGAGTTCTATCTTTGCTGAAAATTTGCACAACATGGCCTTGATTAAATCAATTTCGGGAATTCGCGGTACCATTGGCGGGAGCCCAGGTGAGGGTTTGTCGCCCATAGATGTAGTGAAGTTCGCTGCGGCTTTTGGAACCTTCATCCAGAAAAGAACAGGAAAAAAACGCAGTACCAT